>JBCCYK010000133.1:0-17502 GCA_039189905.1 Planctomycetota bacterium | reverse complement strand
GCTCGTACTCAGCCGCTTAGTGGCGGTACTCGTACTCCTACTCGACTCGTTGCTGTCTCGAGTACGAGTACCGCTTCGCTGAGTACGAGGTACGAGTACGATTTTCAGCGTGACCGAGGGTTTTTGCCTGGCTTGCTAAGCGGGACGCTCTCGTTAGCGACCGGTTATCACGCGTTTTGTACTGTGTTCGAAGAGCGGTGAGCTAAAGCCCCGCGGCTAACGGAACATCAGAGCTAAGATCTCGGTTGTTCCTCATCCGCGAGTAGCGGCCAGCGAAGCGTTTGACGACGCGACTTCCATTAAGCTGGCAACCGTGGCCCCATCCTTCCTCTACCCGAGCCGATCCCATGCCGAGCGTACTCGCCATCGCTGCCCACCCGGATGACATTGAGTTCTTGTTTGCTGGCACGATGCTCCTGCTTGGTGACCGTGGGTGGGATCTGCACTACCTGAACATTGCCGATGGCAGCAAAGGAAGCACGACCATGGATAACGCGACGTGCGCCGCTACGCGGCTCGCGGAGGCCCAAGCGGCGGCGGCGGAAATGCATGCGACGTTTCACGCCCCGATTTGTGCTGATATGGAAGTCGCCTACACAGCGCAGAATCTACAAAAGGTAACGGCCGTCGTCCGCGAGTCGCGGGCAGCAATCGTCCTCGCGCATGCGCCGATTGACTACATGGAAGACCATGAGGTGGCGTGTCGCCTGGCGGTTAGCGCCGCGTTCTCACATGGGATGCCAAACCTGCACTCGATCCCTATGGTGGAGCCGTACTTTGAGCCGGTGACGGTCTACCATGCTCAACCCGTGGGAAACCGACAGCCCACGGGTGAGTTGGTCGTGCCCCATTTCTATGTGAACACCTCCTCCGTCACAGAGCGAAAGCTGGCTGCGCTGGCATGTCATGCAAGCCAGAAGCAATGGCTGGACGAAAGCCAGGGCATGGACAGCTATCTGGAAACCATGAAGCAGACGTCGCGGGAAACGGGGCAAATGAGTGGTCGTTTCGAACACGCGGAGGGTTGGCGACGACGCCAACACTGGGGCTTCTGTGGCCCCGACGATGACCCGCTTCGAGCCGCACTGGGCGACCTGATCCAGGAAGCGAGTTGAATCTCGTTGCTTGGCTGCTCGGTCGTTATTGTCCCGGAACCGGCCCGGTTGCGGCGGAACGCAGCGTGATGTCATGCGTGAGCAGTCGTTCGCGGCCAATGAAATAGGTCGCGTTTTGGTCCACGACCAAATTGAAGGTTTCGATCGCATCGATTTCGGACACACTCTGGATCACCGTGGACTCCTGATCGCTATGGAGAACGTCACCTCCGTCGAGATCGCCGGCCATCACCCAACCACGGTCGACAACCCAAAAAGGGTGCCCCTTGGAGGCAGTGATCGTGTCGCTCTCGGTTTGAATCGCCACGAGCGGTTCCGGTTCGCGATTGGTGCGTTCCAAAACGCCACGGTACGAAAGCTCACCGGTTTCCACGTCGCAAGAGAGTACTTGGTCTCCAGTACGCAAGCTCTCAATGGGCTGCGGTCCCTGGTCCGTCCACACCAAGGTGGATCCAACAAGGCATTCACCACCGGTGAATGCCGGACGCGACGTCAACGATGCGAACGTGAACACCTGGCCCGATCGGTTTGACATGGGGCTGCTTTCGGGAACGCTTGTCGAACTGGTGGAGCTGGTGAATCGTGTGGTCCAGGAATCGCCGCGACTGAGACCGGCCGTGTTCAACCCATTCAGACCTCCATTCCCAATGGTTGGCCTGACATAAGCATCCTGCACCCGATTCACCTGCTGAACCTCCTGGTCGGGGGCGGACGCGTATCGGTTCACCGTGTACCACCAACCGACCAAGTCATCACGCGTTGCCTGTGAGCCCACGTTGTCGTCGAATGTCGAAACGAGACAGGCGACTCGGGCAACACGATCGCGCGTCTGTCGGTTCTGACGTTTGATCATTCGATCGAGGTCTTGTTTATCAATCGCGGCATCTTGTCGTACCATCGCGTCGCGTACTTCCTCCATCTCGGTCTGTCCACGTCTGCGAAACTGAGCGCGTTCCACGCGTGTGTTGGCATTGTCGTTCACCTGGGTGGTCCAATTCGTTTGTATGAGACCTGAGCCCGATTCCTGCATGATGATGCGTTCCACGGCCAGGACCGTTCCATCCGCGCCGGTGACCAGGTCATGTTCCAAATGCGTTTCGCCAGCGCACCAGTCCAACAGCATGGGAATGAACGCGAAGAGATCTCGATCACGAAGGGCGCGGCTGGCCTGATCGCGAACACCGATTCGATCGTCCAGGACGGCCAGCCGGGCAAGTGCTTGGGTCGACTCCACGTCGTCGTGGGAGACGAGGTAGTCGATTCCGACTTGGGCGAAACGATCATTGGAGGTGAGCAGCACACGGGACAAGGCGAAACAAGCCTCCGGCTTCATGATGGAAGTCAAGGCTTGCTTGGCGCGCGAAACATCCGTCTTTGTCGCGTCGTCCGACCGCGCTTCAATCCCACGCAACCGTCCCTCGTAGCGTCGTAGAGACGACGCCATCGTCTTCAAGGTGTCCCGTTGTTCTTCTAGTTCATCCAAATCGATCCAGCTCTGTCCAATGCGAACATGACGGAGTAGACGTCGTGCGAGGATGTGATCCGGTTTCTCTTCGATCACATGAAGTGCGTGCACGCGAGCGCGTCCTGACATCCCATGCGCCTTACACCATTGAGCGAGCCTCCACTGCTCGACCGCATCCGATCCCGCCTTGGAGCGCCGTCGTTCATAGTCGTCGAGCAGAGCGCCATCGGGCATTTCTGAGGGCACGGTCAGCACGGTCAAATCGGAACCGTGAATGCCCGTCGCCGCCGTCAGTGCCAGGCAAAGGCTCGTCGCGACGGATAGCCGAACGGTTTGTCGTTCCTTGAACAAAGTCATTGTTCACCCCGCAGTAAGAAGAGAGACGTGGGAGGCGGCTGATTCGGAGCCGACATGCGCGTGACAAGAAGAGCCATGCTAGCGGTTTTCAGTCGTCGGCGGCAAGGATTTTTTTGCCAGACACGCCAAGTAGTTGGTCAGGGAATGGATTCCCAGATCGTTGCAGGATGGCTTGATAGCGTTGCCAGGCTTCCATCTTCGGTCCCTGTGCGAGTTCCGGAATCAACTCCTCCAGGGCCACGCGTGCCTCCTCTGTACTCAGGTACCGGCGATTTACCCAGTAATCCTTGACTCCGGCCGCGTGCGCCCGGAATGATCGCTCAAACATCCTTTGCCAAGTTGTGTCGCCACTGACGCGCCGCGAAGCGTTTTCGGTATGCAAGTCAATCAGCATCGAAAGTGTGCGTGTCGATCGAATGTCCAGAGGTTCCTGTCTCGCCGGATCCAGCCGCGTCACGACGTCGAATCGTCGGGACCAATCACGTGACCCGCCGGGCGACGAATCGGCTCCCCACGCAACGGCGATGTCTCCGAGCGACTTCAGCCAAGCCTCGGTAACACCAAAGCGATCCTCGTCCGTGTGCGTCTGCACCAAAAGGGATGGCAACCGTGCCCCATCGGAATCGCGGCCTGTTGATTCGCACGCGGAAGCATAGGCGCATGAAGGTGTCGGAGAGACCTGGAGCAGAAACTGCGATGACCACGCAAGCAGGTCTCCATTCTCGTCGGAGTCGCGTGCCCACAGGCTGGCGGGAGCGTTCCAAAACTCGTTGTCCGGTACGAGTAGCAAACGTTCGCATCGATTGGGATCAAATGACCGCAGTGGCGGGAAGACGGCACGCGTGATATCCAATCGCAATTGATCACGTTGACGCTGCCTGCGCCTGGTTGTTTTCGAACTTTCGTTGCGCAGCTGGGTGTCCAGGGCGCGAAACTGATTCAACTGCCGAATCACGGCCTCGGCATTGTCAACGCGATGATGACCGATCTGGCCTTCCTGGCAGACCACCACATGAATCGTGTCGTCGATGAGAACCATTGACGCGACGACCGTCCCTTTGGGTAAACGCGGCCACATAATCCGCCCGTCGCGTTCGGGAGGGCCTGGAGGGACCAAGCGGGCAGTCACGATTCCTGCTGCGACCTCCGATGCAACGAGGCGATCCATGCGGCGTCGACGTCGTGTGGCCTCGGTTCGATCGAACACGTCCAGGCGCTCGGGATCAAGTTCTTTGAGTCGTGAGAGGGCCACCATGATTTGCTGCGTGGAGGCTCGAGTCGTGTTCCTTGTAAGGGTAAGGGCATCAAGTCGATCGCCGTCCTGCAACCGCAAGGCCGCGTAGAAATCGATTCCCCGGCCGCTTGCTCCGAGCACGGCCAGCCCGCGTCGGGACAGCCAATGATCAATCCAGGCCAAGACATCGCCGGATGAGGCCGTACGAGCACTGGCTTGAATCCCCCGCGCGGCGACCTCCAGATTGAGCGAGTTGCGAGCACAAGCGATCTCGAATCGATCCCAGAGAACGGGTGATTGGACTGAACGAATCGCGCGTCGCCAGTCGGGTAGGTCGTCACCGGGATTGCGAGCTGTGAGCACGAGAAAACGAGCATCTCGAAAAGCGGCCGGGTGCGAAGGCGTTGTGCTGTTGGCAAAGTTTCGCCACAGGGCTGATGCGGACTCCGCCATGCGATTCCAACGGCTGATGGCGATCTCTTGCTCACGGTTGATGGGGACTCGCAGCGTTGCCTCGATCTGCTCGTGCAAGCAACGCTCACGGACACGATTCAAACGCGCCAGAGAACGGTTGAACTGGGTCTGCGAGGCGTTGAGCGATCGTTCGGCACGTGTGAGCTGTGTGATTGCGGCGGGGATCCTGCCCATGTGTCGGAGGAATCTCGCGTGCACTACGCGAAGTTGTCCCGCCACGACCGGCGACACCGGTTCGTAAGCCGTGATGATGTGTTCCGTGCGATTCGCCAAGTCTGAGATCAACATCGAATTGGCAGGCAATTCAAGTGCCAGGTCCGCAATCAATCGCATCGATTCCACCACCGTCTCGGGGCGGCCCACTGCCGCCGCATGATCGACCGCCTGTTGAAGCATGCTGATGTGTCCCCGGACCAAATCCAACGACTGCATGCTGTGTTCCGCTCGCGCGCGGCCTCGCTGAACGTGTAGGATTCGAACGCGGGCCGAGATTCTTGTGACGCTGTCAGCGTCAAGTGTCAGCTGATCGAGCGGAGAAAGACCTTCGTTGGCGGGAGCCGAACTCAGTTTGGACGGTTCGCTTTTCTGAAACACCTCCAGCCATTGCATGGCGTGCTGGGTGGCAACCGTCAATTGTCGCGACGCGAGCGAGGCACGCGACAGACGCACGCGATCGGGCGCCATTTCCCCTTGCTGCCGAAAAAAGTTGGCGGGCGGTGTGAGGGCTGAAACCGTGCGTGCCAAGGTTTCATCGGACGCAGCGAGTTCGGCTAGAAGCGTCGTGCGACGATGTGCCACAAGCAACGCCATCGCCAGCACCTCGTGGATGTCCACCCCTTGGAGCACTCGCAGGTTCCGTGGGGTCAAGATCCAGGGATCCTGCATCTCGCGGTTAGCCGGACGGACTACCAAGAAACGCGCAGGCACCGCCGCGGGAATCAGGACCGCGGCACTTCGCCACAGCCCACGTCGATCGTTTGCTGCGAGACCTGGAGGCAGATTCACCGTGGCTTCGCGAGTTAGCGTGTCGGCACCCGGCTGGTTTTCACGCGCGTTTCGGGTGGGAACGTTGTCGGGCCACGCGACCTGCGCCAGGAAAGCCGGGATGCGTACAACCTGTTGCATCGCGAGTTCATACTGCCGCGCGGCGGCGGCTAAATCGCCCGACTCGCAAAGACACTCGCCCAAAAGGGCACGCTGCGGGATCAGCCCAATCTGATGCCTCAGATCGGTAGAGTTGTCGAAATCGTCGATCGAATCTCGCAAGATCGCGATCACATCTGACAGTCGTTCGCCTCGACGGTATGCGTCTTGAGCCAGGTCGTAGTCGCGCGGCGGTTGAGGATCAAACAGGACGCCAAACCCGGCTTCATCCACATCACCTCGCGCCAACAAGGCATCGCGGAGCTCCATTTCGACTTGTGTCAGGACCTCTTGAGCATGGACGACGTTTTGGGGCGGGATGACGTGACCAACCAGGACCGGGATCGAAAGCACACCAAGTATGTGGGCGAACGTGGGGCACCTCGTCCATACAAGGCCCCGGCCAACGATTCGGAAAAGTGGGAGAACACACATCGAGGTGACGTACTTGAGGATCGTCGTTCAGCGAAGGACGTGGGCAGTCTGCCGCCCGTAACGATTCTAACGCTTGGGTTGAAAACCAATCCAAGTGATTGTGCCGAATCCCACAATCTGGCATTCACGTCGGCTATCCTGGAGCCCCAGTGCTGCCCACCCGTGCTTGCGGCAGTTGAGATGCCAAACGGTCTCGAAGCGGCGGTACGCATCGTGAGCCAAAATGAAACCCGCTTGTCCATGCCCGGCAAGGAAAACCTACCGGACGGCCGTCCGTTGGACGGTTCCCGGTCAGAGTCGTCGGCGGCCTCTCCGGGGCGCGGCGCGGACGGCGCCTCCTTTGCCCGAATTGAACATGTTGAGACGCCTGCCGGCATGCTCAGTGCGTCTCAGGTGTGGATGGAAACCGCGCGTGTTCTTGGTCTTCAACTGGTTTGGGCCTTTGCCTATGCCGCTCTGATTTTTGCGGGCATTGGCTTGACGTTCGCCGGACCTGCCCATCCCGCCTGTCTCAGTCTGACGCTGCTGGGATTGGCGTTGTTGTTCGCGCAGGGGTGTGTCATCGTGACCTACGAGTGGTGGCCGCTCAATCAGCTTTACTGTGCAAGGTTTCGGCGTCGATTGGCGTCTCGCGGCGACGCGTGGGTGGTGCCGCACGACGTGCATGCGCGCGTCGTGGAGCTGGTGCCGCGCGACCGTTGGAACAAGATGAAACTGGAGACCGCGACGGACATCATGCTGATGCGGATGGATTCAGATGGCATCGTCATGGAAGGCGATCGGCGCCGATACGCCTTCACGCCGGAGTCGATATTGAGCGCGATGCCCTATCAGACTTCGGTGCCGGGTTCATTCACCACGCTGTACTCGGCGGTGATGTACGTCCGCACGCCCCAAGGTCCGATCGAGATCCCTCTCTTCTACCGTGACATGGATCTGGGGCAACTTCGCAGCAGCCGACGACGCGCGGATCGCGATCGGTTGGTGGAAGCGATCAATGCCATCGCTCGAGGAAATGAATACCAGGAACCCGAAACCCCGTTGATCGCGGAGGTCATCGACGAACCCGAAGAGTCGGTTTCAAACAATCCCTACGCACCGCCACCCATCCGCCCGCGTTAGTACGTTGGGTCAATGCACGGCGAACTTGGCATGACGTGAAGGAAGAGTGGCGGATCTGGAACACTTCCTTCTTTGATGGCCACCAAGCTTGACCCTCCCACGCGCAGCCAAGGGAGGGTCGAAATCGCGCCTCAAGCGAGATTTCGGGGAGGGCACGGGCTTCAAGTCTTGCGAACGCAATTGCTTTCTTGCGACTTGCCCTCCCCGGCCACGCTGACGCGGGCCGACCCTCGCGCGGCAAGCCGCGGGAGGGTGAAATTGGTTTCACGACGTTCAGGCGTGGTAATCAGCGCTAAGCCGCGATCCATCGACGTCGGTCGCTCCCGACTGACCTACGCTTCTACGTCCGACACCGCGATCCCGGCAGCTCGCCCCGTGCTGAAGGCGGCTTGGAAGTTGAAGCCGCCAATTGGGCCATCGACATCAAGAACTTCCCCGGCAAGGAATAGCCCCGGATGGAGTCGGCTCGCCATGGTTTTGGGGCAGACTTCATCTAATGCGACGCCACCAGCCGTCACTTCGGCTTTGGCAAACCCGCGGCTTCCGTGAACGGGGACCTGCCAGCGTTTGATGGATTCGACGACACGATCCGCGATCGCGCGCGAGCATTCCCCCAGCCGGAGGCCCTTCCCATTGGGTAGCCCTGACGCCTGCGTGGCCAGAGCCGATGCCAAACGAGAGGGCAGCCAAGACGTCAACGCCTGCCCAAGTGTTTGGCTGGCGGCTGAACCCGTTCGACCGTTCAAGTGCGTGAACATAACTTCGCGTTGCACCCGAGGCTGAAGATCAACACGCAATCGGTTGCTGTGGACATTCCCTGATGGATCACAGAGAAGCCGCCCACTCACGTCCATCGGTGTTGGTCCCGAGAAGCCGAAATGGGTGAACAGCCATCCGCCAGAACGCCGCACGATCGGCTTCTTGCCTTTCGCAGGCAGCACGGAGGCTTCGACGCAAGGCAACGTGAGGCCGGCCAAGTCGTGGGTCCAATCGAAGCCACCCAGCAATGGCACCAAGGCTGGACGCGGTGGAATGATCCGGTGACCAAGTTCGCGGAGCCAGGCGTACGCGTCACCCGTTGTCCCACATCCCGGCCAACTCTGGCCTCCCGAGGTGACGATCACACGCTCCGCTTCGATGCTTTCCGTGTGACCGGATTGCTGGAAACTCACCTGCCAACGTTTGCCAGCCTGGGAGGCTATGTTGTGGAACCCGATCACCGCTGCGCCCAATCCAATTTGGACGCCTGCCTTGAGAGCGGCCTGATGCAGGGCATCGCGTACATGCACGGCTCGATCACTGACGGGAAAAATCTTTCCGGTCTCTTCCCGTTTGGTCGCCACCCCCTGGGACTCGAAGAACGCAACCACGTCATCCGGGGTGAATCGACCCACGCTGTGCCGCAAGAAGCGTCCTCCGTTGCCAACGGCATCGAAAGCGTCCACGATGCCCCGAGAATCAGTGGCCTGAGTGATGTTGCAGCGAGTCCCACCCGACATCAGGATCTTCACCCCGGTTTTTCGGTTCTTCTCCAGCAGGGTCACGCGACAACCACGCTGCGCCGCCGTCGTTGCCGCCATCAGTCCCGCCGCACCCGCACCCACGACGATCACACGCAAGGGTTCAGTCATGAATCGTGCGGACCCTTCGTTGGGGGGAAGAACCGTTTGAAAAAAACCGTGAACAATGGAATTGCCATTTCGGGCAAACACAATGGGGCGCGTGATCGTTCATCACGCTCCCGCGGCTTGCCGTGGGACGGTCGGCCCGCGTCAGCGTGGCCGGGGAAGGCCCGTCGCAAGAAGACAATCGCGTTCATAAGCCATCGCACGCGTGCCCTCCCCGAAATCTCGCTTGACGCTCGATTTCGACCCTCCCTTCGCTGCGCGTGGGAGGGTGAATTGGGTGGCAATCAGCGAGTGGTGTTCGATCTCATGGTTTTTCGCGGAATCGCTTAAGTTCTGCCGTCGTGCTGGTTGAGATTTTGAGGAAACATCGCGATTGAGTTCCAGCATCTCGGCAGGACGCCCGATCTTCATTAAAACCGCCGGAATCGCCGCCAAAGATTGAGAATCACCATGAGCGTGACATCAGAATCCCGAATCTCACGAGACGCACCCGTCGAAGGCCTTCGAAACGATCAAGCCTGCAATACAACGTTTCGATTTTCGCAAGCCCGTAAGCTCACTTCGGATTTGCAGAAGCCCAAGCCGTGGATCTATTGGACCGATTTTCTAGTGTCGATCATCACGGGTCACGTGGCGATCCATTTGCTGTTCGTGCTGCCGCGCTGGTACGAGGTCACAGCGGGGGTCGCGGCAGCGATGGCCGCGCTCTACATCATCACCGTCATCGCCTACTTGCGAGCCGTGATGTTCATACATGAACTGGTGCACCTGCCGGAGAAAGGATTCAGGGCGTTTCGGTTGGCGTGGAATGCTCTCTGTGGGATTTTCTTGTTCCTGCCGTCCTTCCTCTATTACCCTCACGTCGATCATCATCGTCGGAAGCACTACGGCACGGAACACGATGGGGAGTATCTGCCACTGAGTCACCGCGGTCCTGTGATGATCGTGTTGTTCATTGTTCAGGCCCTGATCATTCCCGTTCTTGGTCTGATTCGATTTGTCATCATCAGCCCTCTGTGTTGGGTTTTCCCCAGTCTCCGCAAGGTCGTTCATCGTCACATGTCGACGATGGTGGTCGATCCTTTCTATGAGCGCGGTGATGCTTCGCCCAAAGTCATGCGGGTCGTGATCTTGCAAGAAGTTCTTGTGTTCGCGTGGGCGGTTTGGTTCTTGGTGCGTGGGCACATCATGCGAGATGAGTTGCTCGATCCTTTTTGGCTTGTTGGTTACGCCGTTGGGGTGGGCATTCTCATTTTGAACGAATTGCGAACGCTCGGCGCTCACCGTTGGACCAATGACCACGGGCAGATGTCCTTTGAGGAGCAGCTGCTTGACAGTGTCAACTATCCACGGCACCCCTGGATTAGCGAATTGTGGGGGCCCGTCGGCACGCGATTCCACGCGTTGCATCACCTCTTCCCGAGCATGCCCTATCACAATCTCGGCATTGCGCACCGCAGGCTCAGTGAAGGCCTGCCAGCGGATTCGCCGTACCATCTTACCAACGCGCATTCACTGACCAGCGAGATCATGGCGCTCTGGCGACGTGCGAGAGCGTCGCAGGCCAAGCATTCGACTCAACCCGGCCCGAACGCAGCAACGGGTGCTTCGCCTGGGGCCGCCTGACCGTGTCCCACGCTGCTGTGTTCCCGACCGCCCTTCAGAATAAGCGATGGGGTGACTCCGTTGCCTATGGTCGCAGCGTTCCGGGGCCAATGGACGGTTGGATTCGCAAACGTGATCTGGCAATCAGCGTCGACGATCTGGGTTTTCGTCAAGGCGTGACGGTCGTCGAACGTTTGAGGACTTATGGGGGTGTTGCATTCGAACCCACACGCTATCTGAGAAGGTTCCAGCGTGGCCTGGACCAACTCGGCATTTGCGCACCGATGTCGACAACACGGCTCTCACGTTTGATTCGGGCGTGCTTGGATCGCAATCGGGCACTGGTCGACGCTGAAGGAGATGTTGGAGTCACCCTATGCGCGACGCCCGGTCGTGCCGGTGGGCCAGGGTCTGCCTCCTCACCGACACTCCTGGTGCACTTGAATCCGATTGATCATGCGTTGACACGATCGCGACTGTCCCATGGGCAAACGCTCGTCACAACAGCTGTGACGCAGCAAGCAGAAACGACCTGGCCACGCAGCATCAAAGTCCGGTCGCGTTTGCACTACTACTTGGCAGATCAACAAGCACGCGTGCATGCGGACGCTTCCGATGTTTCAGGCATTTTGATCGATCATGATGGTTCCATCACGGAAACATCGATCTCGAACATCTTGATCGTCATGGACGACGCGGTGGTTTCGCCCTTGCCGAGCCAAGTGTTGCCAGGTGTCACTCAAGAGGTGGTCGAAGAGATCGCGTTTCGGGCTCAAATCCCCTGGCGATATGCTCGCATCCAGCCGGCACAGCTACTGACCGCCGATGCCGTCTTGTTGACCGGTACCGATCACGGGATCTGGTGGGCCAACGAAGTGGACGGTCGAGGGTTCGCTGCACCAGCGAGAGGCGGCGCCGGCGAGCGTTTGATCTCCTTGTTCCGTGACTCTGTAGCCGAAGCGACTTGAGCCAGGAATGCTTTATCCCCAGCCCAGTCCTACAACGGCGTGCCGGCAACGCCTCGCAGACGTAGCAGGGCGGCCGCCACATCATCCTGACGCATCAGAGACTCGCCGACCAAGACGCCTTTCACACCCGCCTCCTGCAAGGTCGCAAGATCCTGGTGGGTCCGAATCCCGCTCTCACCAACGATCAAGCGATCGTTGGGAATCGAATCGGCAACGCGAACCGTGTGAAGCAGATCCGTGTGAAAAGTGCGTAAATCGCGATTGTTCACGCCCACCATGGTTGTCTTCGTCGCCAAAACGGCGTCCAGGTTTTCAGGCTCATACAACTCGATGAGCGTCTGCATCCCCAGTTCGCGGGCCTGCTGCTCCAGACGGCTCAGTTCAGCCGCACTGAGGCACTCCGCGATCAGTAGGACAGCGTCCGCCCCAGCATCACGAGCCTGCAACAACTGATAGGTGTCAATGATAAAGTCTTTCCGCAGGAGCGGAACATCCACCGCCTGTCGGATCGCACGCAAATAGTCGAGCGAACCACGAAAGAAAGGTTCATCGGTCAACACGCTCAAACAAGCCGCGCCGCCGGCCACGTAGGCTTCCGCGATCTGCACGGGCTGAAAGTCCGCGCGAATCTCACCTGCGGACGGACTCGCTCGCTTCACCTCCGCGATCACGCGCACTTTGTCGGTCGCAGCCAACGCTCCGCAAAAATCAAGACAAGGAGGAGCGTCGACGATGCGACGCTCCAACTCCGTCGAAGACACTTGAGACGCTTCTCGTGCGATCGTCTCGCGTGTCTTGACAAGGATGTCATCCAGAATCGTCATCGAGCGAGTTCGGCAGCCTGCAACCAAGGGAAACTTATCTGGCCGGATGTGTTCCGGCCAAAATCAGTCCTGGTTGTAACGACTTCCTGCATTGCTGCCTATGACGTTTGCAACGCGACCTCCGTCACCTCAAAGCCCTTCCGATATTCGCGTTTCAGGAACGAATTGCCAGATTCCGCGTTCGACCCGACGAACCGTTCCGTGGCAGGATCGTGCGTCAACGTCGGACCGATCTGAAGCTGACTCGCGTCTGATCCCAGACCCTGCAGCGCGGAGCCGAAGTCCGACAGCAGTCTCGGCCAAGCGGCCACGTCGGTTGTCGATTGCAACTGCTCCATCGTCAGCGAAGAGGCTCCCGCTGCCTGAACGGCCACGTTCCCCAGATTGCACCATCCGGTGCTGTGATGCCCATTCTCGATCGGCGCATTCAAGCTACCCGTGTCTCGGGTGCGGACCGCATTTACGAAGTTCTCGATGTGCATCGCGACCGTGTCGATGCCATTGACCTTAAAACTTCGGATCGTCTTCCCGTCAGCGTCGACCGCCTTGCCAGATCCACGCTGGCCGGCGTAGTAGCCCCCTTCGCAAACGACGACGTAGCCACTTCCCGAACCTTGAACCGGAAGCCCCGCGTCAACCTGCCAGGACTTCGCCTTGCCTTCCGTCGATTGAGGCAAATTGCTCAGCGCCATAAACGTTGGGAACGTCTCCGTTTCAAACAGGACCGCGTGGACGTTCGGCGTCGTGCCGGCATCGCCCCAAACCAGCCGTCCGCCGGCGGCACTGACTCGCGTGGGCGTCGTCACTGAATCCTGATACGCCACATTCCGAACGTCATCCAGGATGTGCACGCCCCAGTTCCCCATCTCGCCACTGCCAGTATTGAAATTCCAGTGCCAGTCGTAGTGGAAACTGTTGCGATACATGGGGATGTCTTGGGCAGGTCCCAGCCAGAGGTCGTAGTCCACATCGCCGGGCGGACTCAACGGTGAGCTCCGCTTCCCAATGGTGCCACGAACGCCCAGACGTTTTGCGATCACGTATTGGATCTCGCCGAGTGTCTTCTGGTCATGAAGGAATTCACGTGCCTGCATTTGAATGGGATCGCTGCGCTGCTGCGTGCCCAGTTGCACAACGGCGCCGGCACGCTCGGCGGCTGCACAGACCTGACGTCCTTCCCACTGAGAATGGCCAAGTGGCTTTTCAACATAAACATCTTTGCCGGCATCGATGGCCCACATTGCGGCGAGGCAGTGCCAATGATTGCAGGTCGCAATGATGACAGCATCCACATTCGGATCATCTAAGACGGATCGCAGATCTTTGTGGTACTTCGCCTGCAGCTTCTCGGCGAGACTGCCGCCACGCTTCTCATCGGGATCGGTAACGGCAACGATCTTTACCCCATTCACCTTGCCCGCTGCTTTTGCCAAGCCACCGCCACGGCCGCCAGCGCCGATCAAGGCGATTCGCACTTCATCATTCGCCGACGCCCAACCGACGCGTCCAATGGATGCCGATGCGCCAATACCGGCGGCAAGACCTAAGAACCGACGACGCTTGATAGTGAAATCGTTCAACATAGCCTTCAAAAAACAGGAGGAATAAGCTCGCGAGTTCGAACCGCGTTGGCCACCCAAACGCAGACCACCCGGCGGATGATTGTGCTTGAAGCGACGCATTGTAGACCAATCGCCGCGGCTTAGGGCGGCGAATTTATCCTCGTCAGGAACGAGCGGCGCCCGAACTAAATTCAAAAGGGGCTGTTTTTTTGGTTCGTCTTAAGCGATCGTTGCTGGTTTGCTCGTTCAAACACGCATTTTCCGAGCGAAGCAGCGACTCGGAAAGGTCCGGGAACCAAGATGCCGTCCGGCGTTGTCGACGTTCGAGGGCGCCTCCCATAGCGTGATGGACGACCTTCGTTATCCGACCAGCCAAACACTGCGTTTGAAGCGCCCCGAACCGATGCCCCCGAGTTCCTTTCTTCATCAACGTCCTTCGTGCATGAGCGGTCGAGCCGCTTCAGGTAAAGGCAATCCAGTGGTTTCTTGGTCGCCACGCTCCCGGCATCGCCGCATGCCCCTCCGCCAACGTCCCAGAGGGAGGGCAGACTCGGATGCCCCCAGAAGCGGGAAAGGGACGGCAACTTATTTTGGAACGCAGTTCTGGCTGGCTTGTGCTTTTGCGCTGTTGGCATCCCTCTGTGCCGCCGATCCAGCGTGGGCGCAGCTGACGCCGGTGGCGACGCCTGCCGAGAAGAACGCCCCTTCGATAAGCCAGCCGACCGCCCCAGACCCGCCGAGCATGGCGCCCCCACCCCAACTCTCCCTGAGTGAGTTTGATCCTTTCAGTCAGTTGCGGGTCCCGGTCACGCGGTTGACGTCGGCAGCTCACCCCGTCATCGACGTGCACACGCACTTCTTCAATCGGCTGCGTCACAATGCAGTGGCTTTGGATGATTTTGTGGAGGTAATGGATCGCAACCGGATTGCCCTTTGCGTTTCGCTGGACGGACGACTCGGGGACCGACTTGATTCCCATCGAAAGTTTCTCTGGGATAAGTATCCTGATCGCTTTGCCATCTTCACCAACGTCAATTGGCGGGGCTCCGGTTCAACGGATGCACCGGAGACATGGGCTTGCCACCGGAGTGGATTCGCAAAGCGCACGGCCGAATCGATTCGAAACGCCGTGCAGAACGGCGTGTGTGGTCTAAAAATCTTCAAGGGTTTTGGACTCGGCTATCAGAATCCGGATGGCAGCCTGATTGAGATCGACGATGCACGTTGGAATCCGATTTGGGCTGTGTGCGGTGAGTTGGGGATTCCCGTGATCATCCACACTGCGGACCCTGCTGCCTTCTTCCAACCCATCGACAAACGGAACGAGCGTTGGGAAGAACTAAGCCGCCATCCGAATTGGAGTTTTCACGGTGATCGGTTTCCATCACGCGAATCACTTTTGCAAGCACGTAACCGAGTGATCGAGCGTCACCCGCGAACGCAGTTCATTGGTGCTCACATGGCCAACAATCCGGAAGACCTGGCGACCGTTTCTCAATGGCTCGATCGATACCCCAACCTTTGGGTCGAAATCTCCTCACGGATCGCGGAACTGGGGCGACAACCTTATTCTGCACGTGAATTCTTGATCCGGCATTCCGACCGCGTGCTGTTTGGCACGGACGGTCCATGGCCCGAAGAACGACTGGGCTACTACTGGCGTTTCCTAGAGACACGCGATCAATCGTTTCGGTACAGCGAAAAATCACCGCCGCCGCAAGGACTCTGGCAGATTCACGGCGTGTACCTCCCGGACGACGTGTTGCGCAAGATCTACTTTGAAAACGCGTGGCGACTGATTCCCGGGGTCCAGGAAAAGTACCAGGCCGCCATCGCTCGCTGGGAAAGTTCCGATTGAAACGACAAGGCCAGCGATTGTTTCCGCGCTTGCCATTCGGGATCGATTGGACGCGTGCCCGGGAATGTTCGTTCACAAGCGTTTGCCCAAGCTGACCCTCGGTTCGACGCTGAAACCAAGCGTCTGGTAAAAGCCAACCACCGATTCATTGTCGGCGATCACCTGCAGGTTGACTTTCGGGCACCCTTTTATCCGGAGTTGGTCCTCGGCATGTCTCACCAAGGCGGACCCGACGCCACGCCGCCTCCATTCCGGATGCACGGCGATGGAATACAGCCATCCGCGATGACCGTCATAGCCCGCCATCGTGGTGCCGATGACCTGTCCATTGTCCAACGCGACAAAGAAGAGACCATCCTGAACAGCGACTTTGCGATTCAGGGAAGACGCCGGGTCGTTGTGGCCCGTTGGACACTCAAAGACATCATTCCATAGCTCAATCACTTGGAAGCGGTCGTGTTCCGCATAGACGCGGATCTCGATCCCCTCGCTCACGATTCACACGCTCCCGTTTCCTGGCTGCTGTTCTTTGGAGCCCAGGCGACAATGATTCAAGGTCATTTCAAAGATCGCACTGGCACCGATGGCTTCCAGGCGATCCATGACGTCCACCACGTCATCCCGGCGTACCATGACCTGCACGCTGCACCACGAATCGTCCTCCAGTGAATTAATTGTCGGAGAGTTGTATCCCGGCGTGATCTCCTCGGCTTTCGGCAGCACCGAACGCGGCACGTTGTACTCGACCAGCGAGTAGTCGCGTGCCAGCAAGACGCTTTCGAGACGCTTCACCACACGATCGGCCACATCACTGTGTCGGCGTGCTGGATTCTCAATCATCACGGTTTCGTAGTGGCCAAGCGTCTCCAGAACTCGTAAGCGATTTGCCGCCAATGTGCTTCCCGTCTCCACCAGATCGACGATGGCATCCGCGACACCCAACTGAATCATGGCTTCCACGGAACCAGACAGGTGAACCAAATGCGCGTCAGCGCCGACGCTTGCCAGATGCTGGCGCGTCACGTTCGGAAAGCTCGATGCGATTCGCTTTCCGGCCAGGTCGGCCGCGGTCTTGTAGGGTGCGTCCTCGGGAACACAATAGGCGAGGCGGCACTTTCCGACGCCAAACGCCATCCGTGTGCGAACATCTGCCTGGGCTTCGTCCACCAGATCGCTCCCGGTGATGCCCATGTCGATAGCACCTTCCGCACAAAGTGTGGGGATGTCGTCGGTACGTAAGAAAATCAAGTCAATCGGCAAACCACTGACGCGGGCAAAAAGCCCTCGATTCTGGCGGCGAAACTTGAGTCCCGCCTGCTGCAACAATCCAATCGCCAACTCACTCAGGCGGCCCTTGCTGGGAATGCCAAGGCGCAGAAATGCATCTCGTTCGTCAGTTGCCATGGTGAAGGTGTTGTATCGGGATCAATTGGAAAGGGGGTGATCAGACGTTGTACAGCGCGTCGTGCCTGACGATGCCGATGTCTCCGCGGCTAGGAACACTCTGCTCCAATGCGAGAGACGCGACGTGAACGAATTGCTCGCGACGCAGTCTACTCGGCTTGCGGCGTGTTCCGAGAGGCCTTCTCGTCGAGGCCCGAGGCGGTGAAAGGCGCGATATCCGCAAAACCAAAGGACCGCGTTTGTTCCGTCACTGCCATTCCAAAACCTCCTTCTCGACCAGGGCCCAGACCTTCCGCATCACAGTTGGC
>JBCCYK010000132.1:0-17535 GCA_039189905.1 Planctomycetota bacterium | reverse complement strand
CTCGCCGAGCTCGTTGGATTTCCAGCCATGAACGAGCTCGGCGAGCTCGGCGACTTTCAGGAAGCTGCAACAACCAACCGTCATGTCTTCACCCCGCAATCGCCAGGTACAATCCAACCGAACACCCAAAACCTGTGACCTGTCACCTTCCAGCCTTGGACCTTCCTCTCTCACCCAAACTCCACCGCCGCCGAAACCATCACCCAGATCGCCAGCGCAAACACGGAAACCAAGATGCCGCCCGTAAGGACGCCGTCCCAACGATGGGCACGACAGATCAGCTCGTATTCCTCCGCCGTCATCTCCCGCACCTTGCGGCCTTGCTCGTCCGTGACCACCACGACGTCGGATTCCGGTTCTGCTACCGCCATCAGCTCAGCTCCTCAGTCATGGACACACAAGCACTCAGCTCGCACTCCACCTGAATGCGCTTCTGTTCTCCGACTTCGTTGCCGTCGGCGTCCTCTTCGTGGACAACAACCTCGAACATCAGCGCATAGTCATGATCCGCATGATGAGGCAGCACGTCGTCTTCCACGAAACGCCACGCCGCGTCGTTGACGCTTGATTCCTGCTGAAAACAGCCACGGCTCTCCGTGTGATCAACCAACCAGCATCGCCAGTACCGCATCACATCACCCATCGACCTTGTTCCCATCACGATCAAAGACCCCCAGGCACTCGATCCCACGACGCAGTGTGTCCTTCACGTAGTAGCGAGCGAGCGCCTGCGTTTCCTCGCGACCAAACACACCGAAATCGATCACGTCCGTCGCATGCTCCGTCCGCGCGTCCAGGCCGTACTCGCGCAGATACAACACCGCCGCCGAGATCGCACCGGCCATCGACGATCGCACGCCAAACCAAGAAATCCGGCACGGCTGATTGTTCTTCACCAAGGGGCTATGCGCCGCCAACAACACACCCCAAAGCCGATCCGTCTTCACCGGAACCGGCATCGCCATCGGCTCCACCTCCGCCCGTCCCACTTCACCCTCCCTCCGGGAGGGTCGGCCCGTTTCGGGCCGGGGAGGGCTTTTCGTCGACTCCACCACCGCAACCATCACCCACACCTCCCACGATCCACACGAACGATCCGCACCTGGGCCGGCAGCTCTTGCACCCGTTCCGGTCGCGACCCCATCACCGCGTTGCCCGCGGCCGAGCACGCCTGCACGAACAACTGGCAATCATCCTCAAAGCACATTACCCGCCGACCATCCACGCGATACATGCTGCCTGGTTGCAACGAACAACCACTTGCATCGCGAGGCGACTCCGGCCCCGTATCCGCATCCGGCAAATCCACCGGCGCCTTCATCGCAATCATCCCATCACCTCGCTCACCAGATTCATCACCCAATTGCACCGGAGCAGAACCACGTCCCGACTGTCGGTGCAGATCGCCGAGATGCACACTCACACTCCCATCCACACACACCTCCTCCCTGTCACCTTCAACCTTCCTCCTTTCCCCCTGGTCGCCTACGGCGACCAGTACCCCCGCCGACCCTCCCGCCCGAGTCGTCCGCTTCTCCGCAGTCCGAAACACCCGTCCCGCCGCCACCAGTTCCGTCACGCGACCCGACAGCGCATTCGGCGGACGCTTCATCGCCGCGGCGATGTAATCCAACGTCGTGCCACGAGTCCCCGCCGCAACGACCCGCGCGAACACCTCCTCGCGATCACGTGACGTCGTCGACTGCTTGGCCGCGTGTTGTTCATCCCGCGCCGCGTGCCCGCGTCGTTCGCTCACCTGCCGCCGCGTCGTCGGCGACCCCATCACCACCGCCGGCTCATCGAACAGGGAAGGCTGATCCCGCAGCGACTGATCACGACGCCGTGTCACTGCAGCACTCATGGCACCGCCCCCTCAACTTCGCAGGCATCCGCCGATTGTCGCCGCGGATCGCCGAGACGCGGATCCTCCCAACCAACGACCTCCGTCCTGTCACCTGTCTCCTGTGACCTTTGGCCCTCTGTCTTGTCCGCCAACCCCAACGACTCCAGCGCCGCCTGCCGATCTTGCTGTTGAACCTCCTCCGGCCACTCCGCGAACACCGACTCCTCCGGCGGCTCCAAACAAACCTCCAGCGACTGGCGCGAATGCAAGAACGCGATCAGCTCCGACTGCCACACGAAGACCACGCCGCAAGCCTTCCGCCGTTTCAGATAAGGCTGCACCTTCGACGACTTCATCCAGCGAAACACCGTCGAGCGAGACGGATAAGCCTTGCCGCCCGTCAGCCGCCGGATCTCATCCCGAATCTCGCCCACGGGAATCATCACATCCGCTGCCCGGTCTTCCTTCCGTTCCCCATCACCGGCTTCGCGCGAGCTCTGCCCCACCCTCTCCCCATCACCCTCCCTCTGGGAGGGTCGGCCCGTTTCGGGCCGGGGAGGGTTCTTTGCCGTCGAACCTGGATCCCCCGCATCCCCCTCACGCATGACTCGCGCCCCCATCCTGAGGCACTGAAGCCTGCAGCTTCATGCCATGCTTCTCTGCGAACGCGACCACATCACTCAGCCGAGCCCGCCGGTCTCGACTCATGGGGATTCGCCACCCTGCCAACTCGCCGGCATCAATCCATCGCCGGACCAAGGTGGCCGAAACGCTGCACATGTCCGCGATCTGCTGGACCCGCAAGGCAGGGTCATTCTGGACGTTCGAGCTCATCTTCCCTCGCCGGTTGTGGTGACTAACACGAGCGGGGAAAGCCTAGCGACCTCAATAGACTATTGCAACGGTTTTGCAATATATCAATTGGTTTTGCGTCGCAACCTCTTTTCTCTGCTTGATTTACGACTTTTGGAGCCCTTCGCGGTCGGTATACTCTCCACATGCCAAACTACGGACCACCGACGGAACTGTCCGCAGAGCAAATGCGGTCGACCGCACTTCTGATGCGTGAGATTGCTGCTGATTTTGAGCAGCTGGCAGATCGCACTGATGAGATCGACGCAGAGGCTTTGTGGGTTTTCGGCTCTACGACAGCACGAACTGCAATTCGTCAGCTTCGAAACTTTCAGCGTCAGATTGATGAGTCGATCGATCAGTATCGAATCGGAACACCGTTTTCAGCAGATAGTCGGAAGTCACGTAACGGGGTGATTACCCCAGACCCGTTGGCACCGAAGCCGTCCAAGATGGCCGACGATGACGCACGCGCTGCCGAAATCATCGCGAGCGAAGAGAAACGCATCCAAGGCATCGTTGCACGCGACCAAGCGGACCAAGCAAAAGAAGACACTAAGCGAGTTGGCAAACGGGCCGCCACCAAACGATCCACACGGAAACGCAAAGCGGAGTGAACAACGATGGGGGCACATCATTGGACGCCGGCACTCGTCCTCACTCTCTTGCCATCTCTTGTCGCAGCCCAATCGATCGCGGATGGCAAAGAGCTCCTGAAATGGGAAAGCCACACGGGTACGGAGACTGAGGCTTACTTTGGTTCGCTGGACACAACAGAGAACACCGTAACGCTGCTACGCCCCATCACGCTCCCTCTCTACAAGTTGAGCGACGACTCACAAGAAGTGGCGTACGAGATGGCGGCGAAGGCGGCGCCGGTACCAAGAAACACAGACGCTGGTCCTGATGCACAGACAGAATCGACTGCGAAAGGAGATGGCAATACTGGGATTTTCTTATTGCCGGTTGATGCAGGCGACCCGACCTATGCCGAATGGCTCACTTGGCCTCGACAAAAACAATACGCCTACTGCCTGGGGCTGCTGATCGAGTTGCACGCACGCGGCGGACTACGGTTCCAGTGGAAACCTGACTTGGCCGACCCGATGCAGGTGAATGACGCCACGCAGAAGCTTTGGGTCGCGGTCACGGGGCGCGGCATGCTGCTCTCAACGGACTCGGATAATCCGGTTGCACCGGAGGATCTCCGGGTCTCGGAAGTACTGGCAGACTACGATCGCGAATCGCTTTTCTTGAAGCCTTTGCCAACTCCCGACGATGCGCAATTGCTGCGTCAGCAATGGATTGGAGGAGCCGTGTATTCGCTTCTGCGACATGGATTCCGACCCAATGGAAGTCAGTTTCCAACGGAGCTCTTGACACGCGCTACCGTCGGCCTTGGGAACCTTGAGTCGCCACCAGGGCAGAATCCGTCAGTCCAATTCCGACTGAGCGAGTTGCCGTCAACACCTGAAGAGACGACTTACGGTGGCTGGAACTTCATGACAGAACAACGCGAGGGCCGGCCGACGGCGAAGACACTGGCCGACATGATCACGACCTTAGCACTGCTATTTCCAGAGTACGAGAAGAAGAGCGTAGTCACAGAGATCCTGGGCCCACTTGTCCAGCGACTGAATGCGGGCGAGGCAAAGTCACCGGGCGAGCAAATCGAAGTTCCGAAGGCAAAGGTAGGTCCCAAGCTCTATATGCGAGCGGTCGTTACCAACTTGATCGTAGATGAGGGTGATCCGGCAACCTATCGCTCCGAGTTGCTTTTCGCCCAAGGTCCTTTCATCGACTACAGCGGATCAATGGCCGAACATATGCGTGATGCTGTCGAGCGACGGTTTCTGTTCAACAATTGACAAGCGAACGTCGCATGTATGCACCCTCTTTTGACAACCCGACCACAGCAACCAAACCGCAATTCACCATGGCTAATCGAGGTCATCATTGATGGGCACGAAGGTATTCATCAGTTGGTCCGGTGATCTGAGCAAGCGGTTGGCGGAAGCCTTGCGACGATGGCTTCCCTGCGTGCTGCAGAACGTGGAGCCGTACTTCACTCCGGAGGACATCAAGAAGGGCACACGCTGGAGCTCGGACATCACCGGCGAGCTCGAGTCATCCGACATCGGCGTCATCTGCCTGACCAAGTCCAACACCACTCAACCCTGGATCCTCTTCGAAGCGGGCGCCCTTTCCAAGCGATTCGAGAGATCCAAGGTCTGCACCGTCCTCTTCGACCTCGAGCCCACCGACGTCACCGGCCCCCTCACCATCTTCCAAGCCACCCGCTTCGAAAAAGCCGACTTCAAGAAATTAGTCAAAGCCATCAACAGCGCCGCCCAAGAGAACAAACTCGATGACGCCGTCCTCGACGACGTCTTCGATAAATGGTGGCCAGACCTGGAGCAAAAGGTCCAAGCGATCCTAGGCGACCAAACCGACGACACTCCCGCCGATACCCGCACCGAACGCGATATGCTGGAGGAGCTCTTAGAGCTGACACGATTGCAATCTCAAGGCAGCAATAATCAAAACTCGCTGGCCCAGGCCGAAGTGCATTCAACGTCCGATGTCAAGTTTGTCTTGAAGCTCCTGGATCGTGTTTTGAGGGCTTTGGGAAGCTGTCAACGAGTTTCGGATTTCGATGTCAGGGAGTTAATCGAAGTTATGAAACGAGCAAACATCAAAACCACTGTTGCAGCCAAACGTGTTGATTTATGGCAAGCGCAACTCGAAGCGGTAAACCGCCTCGTTGATTCTGAAGCTACGGGGCAAACAGGTATACCAGTTAGGGATTACTCCTTGAGAGAAGATACAGATTCTACCTCGTCGCCGACTGACTAGAGTCGCGCGCAAACTGATCGGACTCCACGAGCAGCACTTGTTCCATTGCTCCCGTTTTGTTCACACCGATCACGAATAATAACTTGCGAAGCTACGCTTAGACAAAGATCACATGGACCGATTCTCAATAAAGAGAGCCTTGATCCGGCTGTCATTGTGCCTGATCATCATCGCTTGCACGTTTGCTCCGATTTCTGGTTGCACCGTCAGTGATTCCGATGAGGAGTCGAACGGTGCGGCTCTGGAGGCCATTTCCAATGTCCAGCGATACAACGAAACCGTCGAAAACGAGTCAGACAGAGTCCCCTACAACGAGTTCGGAGGACAGTCCCTCAGCCAGCCGGTCGAGTCTTATCGTTAGCGTCCTGAAGGGCTTGACGGTGACCACGCTTGTCATCCTCACAGCGGTGGTGATGTGGGAGGCACTCAAAGACGTGGGTTTCTTGTTCGGTTGGCTGATTGGCGCGTCGAAGAGTCCCATCGGCCACGTCGCGGCAACGGCGATCTTTGGACTGGCGGGAGTCGCGGGACTCTCGGTGTTTTCGTCGCTGGCGAATCGAGTTCAAAAGAAGCCAATCGGTTGGCTGGGGACGTGCGCTCAGTGCGGCGCCACCCTAGGTTCAGCTTTCTTCGTGATCGTGTTCACGGCGGCGACGGTCAAGGGAATCGACTATGGATGCTACGTCCGCATCAAGGCGGAGGAAGGATCGCTCGCAAGCAAACTCCAGCGTCTACGCGATCTGCACGGGGAGAAGCTCTTGACGGATGAGGAGCTGGCATCCGCCAAGCGATCGCTTCTGTCGGAGCAGTGGGATTCCGGCAGCTGAGGTGCCCTGGACCAAAGGTGTCCACCCGTCCGGCAAGCTATGCGGCCCCATACAACCGGATTTGCTAGCAAAGTTTGACAGCGATGATTCAGCCAGGGCACACGATCGAGTTGACGTACCCGGATCAGAACCTGATCGATGCCTTGCCAAGGTTCCGCGAGCGACGCCTGCAGGTGCATTCGATTCGTGACCTGGTCGCCCAGCCACTGACCCCGCAGGAATACCTACGCCGCCCGATGGTGGCCCGATCCCGTTGGCTCTTGCTGTGCTGGGACATCAATCGACGCTGCTGGCGCAAGTTCTATCTGGGCTCCGCCAAGGAGCACGCACGACCGGGCGTCCTTCGCGTCGGTCTCTACCGCGTCGGCGATCAGACGCCCTACGATTTGCTCGGCCCCGCCTTCGGTCCCACACGGTCCGACCGCCGCGTCTTGGCCCGCGTCGTCACCGAGTGGTCACAATCACACTTTGGTCGGTTGCAGTTGCGGGTTTTGGCGGATGATATGGACGTGCATGCCACCGCCTAGTGCTTTGTTCCAGTGGAAAATCGGGTTCTCTAAATCAACCTGGGCTAACGCCCATCGGCTCATCCTGGACTTGAATCGGAACGAAGCACTAGCCCGTCTCGGCGGCAACACGTTTCGCAAGCTCTTCGTCGCGCTCGGCATAGATCTGCGTGATGTCCGCGGTGGCATGTCCCAAGATCACCTGTGCGGCCTCGAGCCCATACGTCGACCGGATCTCCGTGGCCCGTGTGTGCCTCAATCGATTGGGTGCCCAAGCATGCTCCCGATCCCATTGCTTGACCGCATCCGCATCGCCCACGATCTCATCAGGTGCCGGCCAAGCTTTTCGACAACCACGCTTGATCGCATTGCCATAGGACTGGGTATCGAAGCGGTCCCGTGGCTTCCGCGTCCCAGGCCCTTGCCGGACATCCCGCTTGCGTCCAACACCGTTGCCATACTTCGCCGGCGTGACACGCGCGTCGGTTCGTTGATCACGAAACCACTGCATCGACTCACCGGGCGAGAAGCAAGCCACATCGGCATCACGATCGAGATACTTCCCGATCACCGACTGCGCTTCGGGACCAATGAAGACCTTGCGACTGCGCCCGTGATGTTGCGTCTTATGACTCGCGGGCGTGTAGACCCAAACATCACCCGTGTTGGCAACATCGCATGGCCGAATGGAACAGACTTCGCCAGGCCGCGCGCCGGTAAGCACCTGAAACCGCACCATGTCAGCAACGACTGGTGACAGGTGCGGGATGGTTGCTTCCACCAACGCCAGTTCCACTGGCATGACCGGGACGGATTCCGGGGCAGGGGTGCGGTTCTTCTTCAGTGTCGCGACCGCCTTGAGTCGCTGCCACGTTTCCGGATGCACCAACTCGTTCTCAACACCCCATTTGAAGATCGCCACCAAGCGACGTTGACTGCGATTGATCGATGACCGGACATAGCCACGTTCCACCCACTGTTCGCGAATGCCTTTGAGCATGAGCGGGCCAAACTCATCAGCAGGTAGATCACGAAACGGAACGGTCATGCTCTTGATCACCATTCGAAACGAACAGTGTTCGCTCGTCGGCTTGCCGTCCTTCATGTAGTAGCTGCGTTTCTCTTTCCAGAACGCAACCACCAGGTCCGCAACGCGCACGCTCTTGGACAGCTCATTGCGATCCAGTGTCCCCTTGAGCGCGAGCGTGCGGCGCGCGATCAGTTGACCCACCAGTTGGTCATACTTGTCCCGAGAAGCCTTCGAATCGAACTCACCGAGGTAGATCTCGCGACCATCGATCTTGACGACCGCTTGGCCTGAAGCCTTGTGGTGTCGATAGCTCGGAACGCGTCGGGTGAGCCTGGGCATGGCAATTCATCCTGGGTACAAAACGGTAATTACCGTTTTGCGCCCCATGTGGGATGCATCGCCGCCTAGTAGGCAGGTCGACCTTTCGGCCGGTAAAACAGGGGATAAATCGAAGTGAGAGTGCTGGGACTTGAACCCAGGACCATTCGATTAAAAGTCGAATGCTCTACCGACTGAGCTACACTCTCTCGAAGCGGAGCGGACAGGATTCGAACCTGCGGAACCAGTTTCCCGGTTCACCGATTTAGCAAACCGGCGCTTTCGACCACTCAGCCACCGCTCCGTGGCTCCGTTGGCAAGGCCGCCCTCGCGGACGACGGCGAGACATTCAACTCGCGAGGCGGAATTCTGCCGAATGTCCTCGTCGAAGGCAACCCTGGATGCCCCGTCCTTGACTCGGCCCATGTCCTCAGGAACCACAGCATCCCGGTCGGCCACCCCAAGCTCTTCACCCGCACGGGGAAACGTTTCAGCTAAACTGCGGGCTTTCGGCACTGCCAACGAAACTTGTCTGGTGGACCCCATTGCTCCTCCCTAGAGACCGCTTCACCGTGATTCGCTTAACCGACCTCACTACACATCTCACCGCGTCCGTTCCGCGTTCGTCCTCATTTGCCCAATCGGCGGCACGTTGCAGCGGGGCAGGCCTCGCCGTACTCTTGGGCTTTTCAGCCGTGTTTGGTCAGGCGGCGTCCGGCGCTGACACGGCCCCGGCCTCGGATGCTCAGGTTGTCTTCGAGGAAGACTTCGAATCGGGCAGCGACCATTGGGAAATGCTAGACCCGGACACCTGGCGTTTGAAAGAGCGATCCGATGGCCACGGAATCGAGATCACGGAGCGCGGTAGCGCGTACAAGCCCCCGTTCCGCAGTCCCGGACATGTGGCCTTGGTGAAAGACCTTTCGGTCGGAAACTGCGAGATCCGGTTTCGCGTCCGAAGCACGAAGGACACAGGCAACCACCGCGACTGTTGTGTCTTTTTCGGATTTCAGGATGCGGCCAACTTCTACTACGTCCACCTGGGGGCCAAACCGGATCCACATTCTGGCCAAATCATGATCGTCAATGACGCGCCGCGACTGGCGATGACCACAAACGAACGCCTGACACCATGGGATGATGATTGGCACGATGTGATGGTCCGGCGTGCGGTTTCGACAGGACTGATCGAAGTCTACTTTGACGACATGGAGACTCCGCACATGAGCGTCAGCGACACCACCTTTGGTGCAGGCCGCCTGGGTATTGGATCGTTCGACGACCTGAACGAATTTGACGATTTCTCGGTTTCGACTTTTTGAGTCGGTTTCCGTTTGACGACCGTGACGATCTTGTCATGGTGGCTATATCCACGGAAACCTTCGGCCTAAACTGGTGTTTTCAGCAGGGGCACTGATTTCGGCAGGGATTGGCACGGCTCGCAAGTCGTTTCCTTTTGATCGACCGGGGTCAGGTCCGATCGCCTTTGCCGTCTTCCCTCTGATCCAACCGACGCGGGT
The DNA here is from genome assembly GCA_039189905.1 of Planctomycetota bacterium. Taxonomy (GTDB): domain Bacteria; phylum Planctomycetota; class Planctomycetia; order Pirellulales; family Pirellulaceae; genus Rhodopirellula. Next base: position 7,783 of record JBCCYK010000132.1, on the reverse strand, counting down.
GCAGTTTGTCATCAAGCAAAGATCCTGGAATCGAGTTTGCGGAGGCGTCCCACGTGGGGATGCGCCGCGCGAACAACCAGGATTCCAAAGCCGTGATGATCGCGACCTCTGAAAAGCGGGTGGCTAGCCAAGGTCACTTGTTCTTGGTCGCCGACGGGATGGGGGCTCATGCGGCAGGGGAGCTCGCGTCTCAGATCGCCAGCGAACGCATCGCGTTGCACTACTACCAAACCAATTTGGGGTCCCCTGCGGAGTCGCTTGCCGAGGCCGTTCGTCAGGCCAATCAGGCCATTTTTGAGCGTGGACAGAGCAATCCCGAGTTTCACAACATGGGCACGACGGCGAGTTCCATGGTGATCGTCGGCGGATCGGCCCACATCGCGCACGTGGGCGATTCGCGTATCTACCGGCTCCGACGGGGCGTTTTCGAGCAACTGACATTCGATCATTCGCTGGTCTGGGAGATGCCCGCTTCCAGTGGCCGCATGCCGAAGAACGTGATCACGCGTTCGCTGGGACCCGCCGCGGAAGTGCTGGTCGATGTGGAAGGACCCTTTGAACTGCAAATCGGAGATCGGTTTCTGCTTTGCAGCGATGGGCTGACTGGCGAGATCGAAGACGACATGATCGGCACGCTGCTAGATTGCCTGGACGTGCAGACTGCGGTCAAGGTTTTGATCGAGTTGGCGAACCTGCAAGGAGGCAATGACAATATCACCGTGGTCGCTTTGGAGGTGGCAAACGATTCGGCCACGCAGTCCTCGACCGCCACTTCGAGGAGGCCGAAGCCGAAACGGGATGGGCATGGTCCGTCTCGCGTCTTGTTGGTCACGACGCTGGCGTGCTGGTTGGTAGCGATTGCCTTTGCATTGGCTTCGGCTGTCTTGACGAACAGCTTGATCGGTCCCGCCGTGGTTGCGTTTGTCTTGGGAGCTATTTCCGTGGGTGTCTGGGCCAGTGGCCTGTTTGGAAAACCCAGTGTCGCTGCCGCTTTCCCGACCATGCGTGACACGGAAGACTCGCTCTATCGTGGGGGTGACGCTCCCTATCGACGTTACCCCGTTGTGGAACCGAAGAAAATGATCGCCAGGCTGCGTGAGACGATCGATGTGCTTCGAAACACCGCCGATGAGAAGCACTGGTCCATGGATTGGAAAAAAATCGATGGCCTCTGCGCGAAAGCCGAGCAGGCAATGAAATCTTCTCAGGGCAAAGAGGCGATTGCGATGCAATGCCACGCCATCGTGGAGACGATGAGTCAATTCCGCATTCAAATTGACCAGGCAGCCAACGACACCGTGATTGACTTGTAGTTGCATCCTACTTCTGGAGCCATCCGATCGAATGCCTTCACACGATGTGATCTATAAGATCCTGACGGCGTCTCAGTGGACACAGATCAAGAACGTGCATGCCTGGCTGGGGTCCGAGGATGACCAAAGAGACGGCTTCATCCACTTTTCCACCCGTGACCAAGTCGACGGGACAATCCAGAAGCACTTCTCGGCAAAGGACGCGTTGGTCCTTGCCCGTTTCTCTGTCAAAGGCTTGGGAAAGAACCTGCGTTGGGAAGCGTCTCGTGGCAACGCTTTGTTTCCCCACCTCTACGCGCCCCTGACCAAACAAAGCCTGCTCTCGGTCGAGCCGTATCTTGCACCGGAGACAACCCGGCACCGACGGGTGCTGTATTTTCATGGATGGCAAAGCCAAGTAGGAGGCGTGAAACCGTCATCGCTGGAGCAGCAAGGCCATACGGTGTTGCAGCCCTCCTTGGACCATGACGATTTCGAGGCCGCCATGAGGACGGCGGAAACCTGGCTGGCCGATCACCCGATCGACATTGTCGTGGGATCCTCGCGAGGCGGAGCCTTGGCGGCAAATCTCGCAACCGTTTTGCCCCGCGTCTTGCTTTGCCCTGCCTGGAAAAAATGGGGAACGGTTACGACCATTCCCAAGAACACGCTCATACTGCATAGCCGCCACGATGAGGTGGTTCCATACCAAGACAGCGTGGACTTGCTCTGCAACAGCATGCTTCCGAACGATCAACTCATCGACATCGGACAAGAACACCGCTTGGCAGACTCCGATTCGTTGGCGGTGCTGCAAAGCGTTGTCAACCGTTTGCCCGAGCGAGCATTTTTTGCTGACGACCAAGACGCCAAGCCACAATAACCCACAACACGCCCATCGCGTTTATCGTTTCGCGAAGCGACCGCACGGAACGGTAGCTGAACAGAATGCAGCCTTCCCCAAAGCCAAAGCGGCCGCTTGCAAATGAATGCAAACGACCGCTCGCTCTTCTCTGTTTCGTGTCGGCACCGTTTGCTAGGTACACAAAAAGTGCTCGTCTCTCTTCCTCAGTGACTCACTCCGGTCGGCTTCGCTCGCCGCCTCGTTCACCACCACGACCTCCGAATCCTCCGCCGGGACCACCGCGTCCGCCGCCTTGACCGCCACGTCCGCCGAACCCGCCACCAGGCCCGCCTCCACGGCCCCCGAATCCACCGCCGCCGGGACCACCACCACGGCCCCCAAATCCGCCGCCACCGCCGCCGGGGCCACCGCCACGTCCAAAGCGACCCTCACGTTCTGGCATTTCGAAGGGTTCCCCCTTTAACTCTTCGAACTTGGCCTTCTGCTCTGTGGTCAACACTCCAAGCGTTTCGGCTTCCACCTCATCGCGAGCGGCCTCCATTAGCTCGCGCATTTGCTCGCGATCGCCCGACTGAAAAACCTCTCGCACGCGATCGCCCATGCTGTCAGTGATCGCCTTGACCTCCTCCACCTGTTGCGGTGACAAGGTTAGTTTTGCCTGAACGTCTGGATCCGCCAACGCACGCACGCCTCGCTGCTGGAGATGAATCTCGTCCAACCGATCCATCTGATCGGGTAGCAGGATGACTTCCAAATCGGCCCGTAGCTCCTCTTCCACCTGCTGCTGTTTGGCTCGCATCTCGTCAAACATCTTCTGGCGGTCTTCCTCCGACGCCTCCCGGAAGTTGAAACCCTCTGGCGGACGCATACGATCGCGCAAGCCTTCGCCTGTCTTCCGCAGCGCATCCACTTGATCCGCTTGCAGGCCGATCTCTTCGCGAACCTCTTCGATCAGGAGCAGGCTCATGACATTCCCGCCACCGCCACCTGGACCACCTCCGCGGGTACCGCCACCACCACGGAATCCGCCGCCACCCGGCCCACCGTCGCCTCGAAAGCCGCCCCGTTGACCGCCATCCCGCTGGCCGCGGTCGCCCCGATCGCCACGGCGACCACCATCAGGCCCACGCTCCTGTGCGATCGTACTGCCGGCCCAAAGGCAACTCAGAGCCGTTACCAGCCCCGTCAAAATGAAGCGGGCACGCCGGCACGGACGACGCTGCCCGCCGACCGCGAAGCTTTCCGTCAAAACAAAGCTCATGTGATTCTCACCTTCGGAAGGGGATTCCTGGCGGATCAGGCGTCCGCAGGGATGGGGTTGGAGTTGCTGTGGGATACTCCCGAGTCTGTTTCAACCATCCAGGGCATGGAGGGTTTCGCCGCCGCAGCTGAATTCCGGGGAATTCGCTTCGCACTCGACGGCGTTCGACAGCCACAGCGGCTTCAGATGGCGGGCAACCGCGTCAACCAACGCATCAAGAGGCCGGCATCGACCGATGGTGACTCCTGAATCACACACCCGAACCTTCCCAGAACTTGCCCCCAAGACGGCCGATCGTCTTCGGCGGCGATCGGCACCAAGATCCGGATCATTCGGATCGGGTCCGCGGGCGAGAGGCGAACCGCAGGGGGTTGTAGGTTGGGCACCACGCTGAGCCCGGCATAGGTGTCTTCTCGAGAAAGCGCCACGCCCATCGCCATCGTGTCGGACGGCCCGGGAACCCCACCCAGCCGACACACGTTCTCACTGACAATCGCTGTCGCAGCCGACGTCACGCGACACTGTCGCGCGGCGGCCGTGGTCAACCGCACAATCGCCGCATCTTCCGCTGGTTGCCAACGCCCCTCTTGTTGCGAAGCGATCACACAGACCGCAACACCGGTACGCTTGGCCGCATCGATGAAGGCTTTGAGCGACTCTTTGGCTTCCCGATGATCGGGCTCCAACAGGATCACCAAGAGTCCTCCGGCCGCGTTCGCATCGGCCGCCCGCCGAGCCTCCTTGGCTTCGTCAATGACCGGGCCATACACGGCCGCCGCGTTCTCGATTTCGGGCAAACGAAGCGTCGTCGTCTTCCATCCCTGAGTCTTCGCCTGGCGCGATTCCGTTTGATCCAACGCAGCCCCGTAAACGTCTCTGAGACTGCCGGCCAAGTCGCGCGGGGTCACGTTTTGAACCACCTCTTCGGATTCTCGGATAATCGTCAGCACAAGCTCCTCGTCTGCTTCGGCAAGCCACAGCTGGCGTCGAAGTGTCGAGAGCGACGAAACCTCCGTGCCATTGATGCGCAACAATCGATCCCCGACCCGCAGACTCCCGTCCGCCGGCCCGTCCTGCAAAAGCGATTCGATCTGCAACGACCGATCAACGACTCCCCTTTGCGGATCTTTCTCGTCGATGGATGCTTCGCCGTTCTGCTTGCCAGGCTTGATGTCTTCGCGTACGAAAGCCCCCAAAAGTTGTGCTCGCGGCGGTGCGATGGCGTCGACAAGCTCAACCGTCGCTGAAAACTCCTCCTCACCGCGCTGAAACGCGATCCTGATTTCATCGCCGGCGTCGCAACGGCCCAGGGCCAATCGCATGTCATCGATGCGACGGACCGGCTGTTCATTGATCCGCGTGATCTGATCACCCGCCCTGATACCCGCCTGCTCTGCGGGGGAACGGGGGCGCACGGCTGCTACGGTCGTGTTGGTCGAGGATGAATCACGTTCCGCTGGAACAATTCCCAGCAACCCTGCACGAATCTTGTTGCCCGCGCGGAGGGCACCCAGACGTTTCACAATCGCTTCGATCGACGTCGCAAACGCGATCCCCGAGTCGTACCACTGGGTTGGATCTTGACCACCACCGGCTGCCGCATCGCCTGCGGACGGGATCAAAATGCCATGAACATTCCCTTCGATATCCAGCAGCGGGCCACCGTAGAACGAAGGTGAAACCCGTGCATCGGTCTGTAAAGCATCCCCTTTCAAACGTCCCATTGCAGACAAGATTCCCACACTGACCATCGGGCTGCCCTTTGCTCCATAGCGCGACACGGCAACCATGGTTTGACCGATCTGCCGCTGCGGGAAGTTCGCCGCCTCGGAGGAGTCTGCACGCCACGTGATGGCCGGAGGAAAATCGTTACTTCCGCCAAGTTTCAACATCACGATCCCGCGTACCACGTCTTCGCCGACGACCTGTGCCGGATAACGCGCACCATCGCCGTCAATCACAATGATGGTTGCCGACGCCGACGCGGTCACTTGCGATGACGTGATCACGTGTCCCTCCTCGTCCACCACGACACCGGCTGTCGGGGCATCCTGCCGGATCTCACCCTCGCCGCCGAGTGCTCCGATCACCTCAATCGTGACGATCGAATCGAGCACGCGTGACGCAGCGGCGCGCACCACTCGCGTCATCGCATGTTCGTCGGCGCCAACGCTTAGCCCCGTCGGGTCGCCGATGAAGCTCAGCAGCCCAACCAACAGCAAGCAGTTGGTTTTGATCCATCGCGCGCTCATGGGCGTAACACCAGCTCTTTGATTTCGTTGTCGCGTTGGATCAACAAGGTCACGTCGTCTCGGCGATCAATCCGTCGCAGTTGCTCGCGCAGAGCGCGTTGACTGGCGGTCCGCACCCCATTGACCAACAGCACCAGATCGTCGGCCTGCAACCCGGCTCGCTGCGCCGCCGTGGCGGACGGTACCGCGTCCACGAAAGCCGGTGTCGTTTCCAAGACGTCGGGCACCATCACCAGGCCCAATGTCGCCACGTCATGTGCTTGGTCCAATGCTAACTTCGTATCCTCGATGACCTGGGGAAGGGTTTTGCGACCGGCAATGATGTCACCGACCGTTTGGCGGATCGCGGACGATGGGATCGCATAATTCAACCAGCTTCCCGTTTGACTGTCACGCAGCTCTTTGCCCAACATGGCAACGAAGGTTCCACGACGATCGACCAGAGCACCGCCCGCAGCACCGGGGTTGTTGGCAACCAAATCCAGCAAATACACCGAACCGCGGTACGGCGTTTGAAAGGTTCCTCGTCGAGCGTCTAAGCGAGTCTTGGTCGCGATCCGACCCCGCATCACGCTCGCCGGTTCATTGCCCACGGCAATGTTGAACAAGTTGCTCACGGCCAACACGGGATCCCCCCAACCCGCTTGGTCATCCGCCGGAAGCGAATAGAAAGGCAAGCCATCCGCCTCGACCTTCAAAACCGCCAACTCCAAAGCGGGCTCAAAACCAACGATCTCTGCTTCGAATCGCCGACCATCGTCCAAAACCACGATCGGATCGACATCCAAAACGTAACTCCACACCGTCGCCACGTGCCCGGACGGCGACACGAGAAAACCCGACTGGTACTCCTCAAGCCCGGCCAGCCCACCAGCACCATAGACCTTGACGACCCGCTGCTGCGCCTCGCGGGCGACACGCCCCAGCGATGGCTCCGGTGCGACCTCCTGAGCGCGAGCTTGTTGCAAGCAACTTCCCCAAATCAGGGCCAAGCAATTCAAGGTGATCCCAAGCGCGAGTCGGACGCACGGCATGATGAAGACCGATTGCGTTGCAATCGGCGCGGTCGCGTGAAAGGGACTCGCGTGGTCAGCCGAAGATGCGGAACCAAACCGCGGCTCATTGCCGCTCATGGGCGAACTCCCTCTGCTGTGCCGCCACGGTTGTTCGAGCCAGCTTGGATCCAACGGACGCGTGCTGCCAACGACCAATCGAGTCCATAGCGAAGCTCGAGGAGAACCTCGCCATCGCGAGGTGTCAAACTCGCAGCCACGGGCCTGTCATCCTCAGACATCTCTGAGTCTGACAAAGTGGCCCATGCGTCGATCTCCGGTGCAACCCAAAGTTCGGCGGGGTCATCATCGCGTCCGACGAACACCTCCACCTTCTCAAGTCGATCGGACGTACTGGACTGATAGAAGTGCGTTTCGAGATCGCCATCGATCCCGATCGTCCAGTCCCTCAGCACCGACGAACCGGCGACGGGTGCCGTTCCCCACGCCGTCGTGTCGCCGAAACGGCCTGGTCCCAAGGTCACCATTCGTCGCCATTGGGCCAGCGCCGTAACGAGGCCCCCCAAGGCGTCTCGCCGGTCAATCGCATCTGCCAAATCACTCGGATTCTCAGCCACAAACTGCGCATCGCCCAGCCGGCCAACCACCTGTCGGTCGCCGAGTAAGACTTCGATGGACACTTCATCGCCGATCGCTTGATCACGAGAGGGCGGCAACACGGCACTTCCCTCGATTCTCCAGGTCGCCCCCTCCGAGTTCGTCGTCTTCCAAGGTGGAGGCTCAGCGATCGCGCGCTTGCGTAGGCGTTCGATGAAGCGTGTTTGTTGCTTGCGATTGAAATGGTAATTTGCAAAACCCCGGCGCAGCTCGATCAACTTGATGGCGTTGTCGGGGACAACATTGCCACCGGCATCCCGCATGGGTGTGGGTTTCGGCACGGACTCCGGTGCATCCCCTTGCTTCTTGTCGGCCGGATCGTTCTTCGTCGGCGGCGGCTCGAGATCGGGGACCGGGATCTCTTCGCGGGGTGCCGGCGGAGGCTCCCTGGGCGGCGGCGGGGGCAGAGCCGATTTCATTTTCTCGAGCAGTTCGCCCGGTCG
>JBCCYK010000131.1:0-17666 GCA_039189905.1 Planctomycetota bacterium | reverse complement strand
TCGTGTCCTTCGAAGGTGCGCAGGCACGCGCCGCTGGCGACGTCCCACAGCTTGAGGGTGTTGTCCTCCGATACCGAGAGCAGCTGATCTCCCGAGGGACTGAAGACACCGCTCCTAACCGCACTCTTGTGTCCTTCGAAGGTACGTAGGCACGCGCCGCTAGCGACGTTCCACAGCTTCAGGGTGTTGTCATGCGATGCCGAGAGCAGCTGATCGCCCGAGGGACTGAAGACACCGCTCAAAACCCCACTCTCGTGTCCTTCGAAGGTGCGCAGGCACGCGCCGCTGGCGACGTCCCACAGCTTGAGGGTGTTGTCCGACGATGCCGAGAGCAGCTGATCGCCCGAAGGACTGAAGACACCGCTCGAACCCACACTCTTGTGTCCTTCGAAAGTGCGCAGGCACGCGCCGCTGGCGACGTCCCACAGCTTGAGGGTGTTGTCACCTGATGCCGACAGCAGTTGGTCGCCCGAGGGACTGAAGACACCGCTCCAAACCCAATGCTTGTGTCCTTCGAAGGTGCGCAGGCACGCGCCGCTGGCGACGTTCCACAGCTTCAGCGTCTTGTCCAACGATGTCGAGAGCAGCTGATCGCCCGAGGGACTGAAGACACCGCTTCTAACCTAACCATCGTGTCCTTCGAAGGTGCGCATGCAGGCGCCGCTGGCGACGTCCCACAGTTTCAGAGTGTTGTCCGACGATGCCGAGAGCAGCTGATCTCCCGAGGGACTGAAGACACCGCTCCTAACCACACTCTTGTGTCCTTTGAAGGTGCGCATGCAGGCGCCGCTGGCGACGTCCCACAGCTTCAGTGTCTTGTCCGACGATGCCGAAAGCAGCTGATCGCCCGAGGGACTGAAGACACCGCTCCTAACCACACTCTTGTGTCCTTCAAAGGTGCGTAGGCACGCGCCGCTGGCGACGTTCCACAGCTTCAGGGTGTTGTCCGACGATACCGAGAGCAGCTGATCGCCCGCGGCACTGAAGGCACCGCTCCAAACCCCGTCACCATGGCCGATGCTTAGGAGGCCTTCAGCGGAATCCCGATCGATGTGTGCTGGCATCTGTGCCTTGCCGATGGATGATGCGCTTTGCTGCCAGTGATCGGGTAGCCGAGCACTCGCAAGATCCGTGTGCAGAAACTGACAACCAGGGAGCTTGGTCTTGTTTTCACCGCCGATGAAGTGCGCTTCCGCCAGCGAACCGTCTCGCCAGCGTGCGCCGCTGAAGTCCACGTCATGACAGAGCGCGCCCTGTGCGTTCACGTTGCGAAACAGTGCATCGCGTGCTTGCAAACCGCGCAAGTCCGCATGTTGCATGACGACATGTTCGAGTCGAGCACGGTTCAGTTGTGCATTGCGGAGATTGGCCTGCGGCAGGATCAGTGGCTGGGAGCTATTGCCGCCGATGGTTCGCCCCGACAAATCAGCGTTCTCCAGGTTCACGCGTTTGGGTTTTGGCACGGGTGGTCGCTCATTGGGATCGTCCGCGTACACTTTGATGGCCCGTATCCAGTACTCAAACGCCACCAAGGCAGCGGATGCATCTTCGTCACCCGGCAGGGCGTTGAGGGTTGCCTCGGCTTTGTCCGGACAGTCCAGCTGCAGCAGCTGCCCGATGAAATCCAACGTCTCCTTTGAAGGCGTCGATAGACGCCAGCACTCGGGTTTGCCTTCGTGCAGCGCACGCACCAAATAGCTGGCCAGGAAGAACTCTTGAAGCGACGTGTGGGCAAACCGAAACTCATTCTGCTTGTCCTCAGGACGAACGACAAAGGTGGCGGTTCGGAGATCCTCTTTCAGAACCGACCGGTTACGATTCTCGTAGGCAGACCGAATCTCCGGGTGATCGAGCAAGAATCGATCCAGCCACCTTTCGAGCCTGTCCGCGCTCCAGGTCTTGTTGCCCGTTCGCCAAAGTTCGGCGGCGAGCTCTTCCATGAGCTCGCGTTTGTGAGCGGCTTCGATCTGGTGCTTGCCGTCGTCGCGGTTCAACCAAGACGCGACGAAGAGTTGATACAGCCGCGCGGCGTTGACCGTTTCGCCCTGCAGCTGGAGGAGTTCAAGCTCATCGAGGTGACGGGTGATCTGTTGCAGCAGGTAGGGACGCGGTGCCAGGTCAGACAAGTTGTGAATCGAGTCCATGGTCGCCATGGCTTCGGCGGCGCGGTCGGAGCACCCCAAGAATGAGGTCAGGTAGCTGAGAATCTGTTCTCGCGTGAAAGGCAAGAGCAAAAGCGCCGGGAACGCGTCTCGATCGATGCCCTCCCGGTCTTCTCCGGTGAGCATCGCGTTTTGGCTGCCCACGTCGCGGAAGTAGTGGGAGCGACACGAGATCAAGATCTTGCCCCTGCGATGATTCGGATCCCGTGATTCGATTTGTCCCGCTGACGGAAGGACCGACCACAGCGTGCGGATGAATGCTTTGGCACGATCCGAAGTCATGTGCACGACCTTCTCATCCAGGCCATCGAAAAGGATCACCGCGCCCCGCTCACGTACCAGTCGGAGGATGACGTCCGCCGTGATGGACCGGTCCTGCAGTCGCCAACTGCGCTGGATGACGGTGTCCAGGAGTTCCTCGATCGTGGGAACGTGTTCGTTTCCACGCGCATCGTTGCTGACGTATTCCCGCAGATCGACGTAGATCGGCAGCGGGCCATTCGGATCCTGTTTCCGTTTCGCAAGTAACTCACGCGTGAACTGTTTCAGCGTGGTGGTTTTCCCGATCCCGTATTCGCCCAGGACGGCGAAGAAGGGACTTCCCTTGGGATCCCGGACCCAGGCTTCCAGCTCCCCGAGAGCGTCCTTGGCATCGGAGGGCGAGAACTCGAGTTGCTTGATTCTCTCGGTGTCTTTGGTTTGGAAGCGATGCCCCTTGGTGGGTTCCCAATGCGGCGTTGGCGCCGGCGTCAGCTCGTCGGGAAATTGACCCTCGGTGAAGGGATCCTCGGCAGCAATGTCGCCCGGGCGTCGTGCGTCGCCGTAGAGCACTGGGGCGGATGTCTCCGCAAACCATTGATCGAGTCGGTTCTCAATCTGCAGCCAGAGTTGGTGCGCGAAGTCTTGCTTCTGCGCGCGGCCCCTCAGTTCGACAAAGAATCTCTTGCGATCGAGCAGGAAGATTTGGTGTCGCTTCAAGCCTTTGAGGTCCTGCTTGTCAAAGTTCACCTTCTGCAGCCCGACAGGAATGACCGGTTTCATATCTGAACTGCGGTCGACAGCCGGATCGGGAACGAACGCGGGCAGTTCCTGTTGGGCGATGTATTCGCTGCCAAGAAAGTCGGGGCTGATCAGAAGCAGTCCAAAATCACAGGCCGCAATCGCGTTTTGAATCTGAGCGTGCCAGTCGTCTCCCACATCGATGCGATGATCGGTCCACAGATCCAACGCGTAATGTTTCGACGCTTTGAACTGGGATCGCAGCTCTTGCAGAAGTTGTTGATCGGGCGTTGGTGGTCTTCCGCTTTCGTCGTGAGCGTAGGAGACGAAGAAACGGATCTGACGTTTCCCGTCCGCCATGGCCTCGCTATTCGTGGCGACGGCCTTCGCGTTGACGATGGCCGTGTTCTGAATGTCGCGCGTGACTTGATCCGAGAAGCGTTCGCCCACGGCTTGATCCTGGTTCTCGCCCTCGAACCAACAGGCCCGCTGTTGGGGTTTGCTGCGTGTTTTGGAATCGACCTGCAGGCGGAACGACAATCCTTCCTCTTCGGCGAGCCCGTTGAGGCGCCCTTTCAGGTTGGTCAATGCCTGCTGGGCCTGCTTGATCTCGCCCTGTTCCCACTTGTCAGGGAACAGCGTCTGCAGCGCGGTGGAAAGGGGCACGGTGGGTCCGCTGGACAACGCCAGGAGTTGTTCGAGGCGTTGACCGTCCTTCCCTGTGCCGATGACCGCGAGAAGGGGCTCTGCGGCAAGCCGGGCTGCGGAGCCGGATAAACGTTCGCGAGATCCCTTTGCGTTTGACATGGTTTGCCCCGGGCGTGGGTCGTGAATGGTCGCACGACCTTGACGCTATCGCCTATCGGGGATCCATGCAAGTGTGAAATGTGTGATATTTGTGTGAAATGGCGTTGGGGCGGATTTATCCTTTGTTTTTTCGTTGTTGGTGGTGGGTTAGCGATGGGCCGGGGACGCTAGGATGGCGGCTTGGTCACGTTGTTGAAGCTGGTTAGGAGGGCCGTGTTTCTACCTCCCCTCGCTTCGCTCGACCCTCCTGCTAGGAGGGTGAATTGAGATGCTTGCCACGGCGGGGAGGTACCGGCCGATCGAAGCGTCGATCAGTTGGCAGCTTGGTCTTGTAGCAGCCCTACGAAGTCCCGATGCAGTTCGGGCGTGGCGGCGACGGCGAAGCGGGGGTTCCAGTCGTCAAAGGTTTCGCCGTCGTAGCCGGTCAGCACCGCACCGGCCTGGCGTGCGATGACGGTGCCCGCGGCGGAGTCCCAGGCGGCGACGTTGGTGGCCCAGTAACCATCGAGCTTGCCGGCGGCCACGTAACACATGTTGAGGGCGCAGGATCCCAAGCGCCGCAGGGAACGGGAGCGTTCGAGAACACGGACGAATCGAGAGACCTCGGGCGAGTCCGCTGTCACGCCCGCACGGAAGCTGCACGCGATCAGACTGTCACCGATGTCAACGCAGTCGCTGCTTTGAATCGCCTTGCCGTTGAGGGTCGCGGGTTGCCCGTCGACCGCCGCGTACATTTCGTCGCGCGTGGGGTCATAGACGACGCCCAAACGCATTTTGCCCGCAGCATAAAGGCCGATCGAGACGGCAAAGCTTTGCAGCCGATGGACGTAGTTGACGGTGCCGTCCAGAGGATCGACCACCCAGCACGGCGGCGCGGACGCGTCGCCCGCGCGAACGTCGGCGGGCGGTTCGGTTTCGCCCTCTTCTTCGCCGACGAAGGCGTACTCCGTGTCGAATGCAGTGAGGATGTCACGAATGGCGCGCTGGCTTGCCAGGTCCGCATCGGTGACGAGATCCTTGGGCGCCTTTTCCTGCACCACGCGGTCATCTCTTCGTGCCATCAACTCCACCGCACCCGCGCGGGCGGCGGTCATGGCCACGTCCAAGTGTTTTGCATCCATCAGGGCGAATCAATTTCCAGTTGTCGCAATTCCTCGAGCCACAGTCGAATGTCGTTGACGTATTCGGTGGACAGGTTGCTAAGGATGAGTTGGCGATGGAAAGCGGCGGCGCCTTGTTCCACGTGTTCGGCTGCTTCGGCGCTCACGAAGCGTTTGTTGGGGTCGGGCGCGATCAAGCCTTTGAGAAAGTTCATCAGCAGACCGTTGCGAACGACATCATCGGGAAGGATCTGTTTGAGTCGTTGTGGCAGTTCCCGTTTGGCTTGCACCAACTCTGCCAGGTTCGAATAGCCTTCGAAGGGGTTGGTGCCCGCCAGCAGCTCGATCAACACATAGCCCACGCTGGCGAGGTCACTTCGAGGCGTTGAATCGTGGTTCTCGAGGATTTCGGGCGCGGCGTACAGCGGCGTGCATTCGCGGTGCCGCGGCGGCGCTCGGTAGTCAAACGCGGAGCCCATGTCGATGAGCTTGGAGTGCCCGGTTCGCTTCAACATGATGTTGGCGGGCTTGATGTCGCCGTGAACGATGCCCTCGCGGTGCAAGGCCGCCAGTCCGGCCAAGCAGTCGCGGACCAGGGCCACGGCCACGCCGGCTTTGAAGCGGCACTGGTCGATCCCCTCGGTGATGATCACCTCGTTGATGTACGACCAGCGTGCGGGCGAAACCTGGTCTTGAAGCAGACGCAGAGTCTCCGGTCGCAACAGCAGTCGAAGGTCATAGCCGTCGACGAATTCCATCAGCATGATGCGGACGCGGTCGCGTTCGAAGAAATTCTGAACGACCAACAGGTTGTCGTGTTGGATCGTCGCCATCCGGGCCGCGATCGTGGCGACCCGGTGCATCGCGGTATCGTAGGCGTGCTCGTCCCGATAGCTTTCGGGCGAGAAGATCTTCATCGCGACGGGAACCGTGAATCCGTCGGTCCCGCGGTATTCCGTCAAATAGACCTCCCCCTGCCCACCGCGTCCCAAGAGACGCATCAAATGGTGGTGCCCGGTCCAGGAGATTTTCCGCACCCGCGTCAGCTCGTCATAACGAGACAGCAGCTTGGGGTCCGTCGTCTGTCCCTGCGATCCCAGGAACGTGATCGTGCGGTTCGGTTCGTATCGCGTCGTTGCGGTCATGGGTCATTCGGGTCGTGATCACGATCCCGTTGGCATCCTCCAAGTTGAGCCAAGTCTCATCGGGTCGTGACAACGCCGATGTACGAACACGGTAAGCTTCTTCACGCCCTTCAGTTTACCTAGCCTGCCTCAGATCTTCCTAGAGGTTTTGGGGCAAGATCTGAGCATTCGAGCGTTTTCTGCCCGTAATCGCGGGGCAATTCTCATTCGGGAGGCACTATGATCGAACTAGGAAACCACCTTCAATTCAACTACTCTGCAGGGGTGCCCCGCATCGACAGGCCCGAGGGACATCTCGAGTGCATGGCCTGGAATCCCAATTGGCTCTTTACGGTCCCCGATTCGACACATGCTCAAAGCACTCGAGCTGACCGGATTCAAGAGCTTTGCGGATCGAACACGGTTCGACTTCCCGGACGGCATCACGGTGATCGTGGGGCCGAACGGGTCTGGAAAGTCCAACGTTGTCGATGCGATGAAATGGGTGCTCGGCAGCCAAAGCGCCAAGAGTCTCCGTGGCAAGGAGATGTCGGATGTCATCTTCAAGGGTTCGCAAACGCGTGGTCCCGCTGGGGCCGCCGAGGCGACCATCGTCTTTGACAATCGGGAAGGGAAGCTCCCGATCGATGCACCGGAGGTCCAGGTCACCCGTCGCGTGTATCGTTCGGGCGAAGGCGAGTACCTGATCAACGGTCAAGCCGTCCGGCTCAAGGACGTGCGTGCGCTCATTCGCGGGACGGGCATCGGGATCGACGCCTACAGTTTGATCGAACAGGGCAAAGTCGATCGGATGCTCCAAGCCAACGCAAAAGACCGGCGTGCCATTTTTGAAGAGGCGGCCGGGATCTCCCGGTTCAAGGCGAAGAAAGACGAAGCCGAACGCCGCTTGGCGAGAGTCCAGCAGAATCTGACGCGGCTGGGTGACATCGTGGACGAGGTCGCCGGACGCCTGAAATCGCTCAAATCACAAGCCGGCAAGGCGGAACGCTATCGCCAGGCAACGACACGGTTGCAGGAATTGCGCACGATCGTGGCGTGGACCGATTGGAATGGGCTGAGCGAAGAGATTGGGCAAGCGCGTGAGCAGTTGACGGCCGCCGAGTCGGAACGGGAGGCGGCTCAAGGTTTGCGTGAAGGGCTTCAGGAGAAGCGGCAAGCCGTCGAGATGAAGCTGCAGGAGATCGCGGATGCCGCGCGAGCAGCCGAGACGCGGCAGAGTGAACTTTCGGGGGAGATTGCCAAGCTGGAAGGCCGTCGCGAATCGGATGTCGCCACACGATTGGAGCAACGCGGTGCCCTGGCCGGGCATTTGCGGCGCCTACGCACCATGCGTCGTGAAGCGGGCAACGCCCGGCTGGATCTGCAAACGGCGTTGGACGCATGCCAAGCGGCCCAGATCGCGCTCAGTGCCTTGATCGCGCGCTGCGATGAAGCGGAACAGAAACGCAACCTGGCTCAGGGCAAGGCGGAGTCCATCCAGAGTGAGCGCGAAGAGCGGCAACGCAACCATTTGGCCACCGTCCGGAAAGTCGCCGATCAAGAGGCGGCGCGCCAGCGAACGGCACAGCAGATCGCCGAAACCGGGCGTGGGCTGCAGGAGCTCACCGCGCGTTTGGCCAACGCCAACGAGCAGGTTGCCGTCGCTCAATCGGATGTGACGGCGGCGACAGCGGTGACGGAACGGCTCAACGAAGAGATCGCACAGACACAGCGTGAAGTCGAGAACGCCAGCAGCAAGCTGGCCGAGTCGAAACGCTTGCACAAACGCCGCGATGAAGAAGTCGCGTCGCTCCGCATTCGGCTGCAAGGCATCACTGAACGTGCTCGCGTGTTGGAGGAGTTACAGCAGCGGCGTGAGGGTGTCTCCGGGGGCGCCCGCGAAGTTCTTCGATTGCCATCGGGTGAACTCCGCGATGACTTGGTGGGATTGGTCGCGGATCTTTTCACCGTGGATCAGCAGGTCGCGCCGCTGATTGATTCGGCGCTTGGGGGACGCAATCAATACATCGTCGTTCGCGGTGGCAAGATCGGCAACGCGATCGCAGCGGGCGAGTTGAAACTTGAGAGCCGCGTCGGCATCATTCGTCTGGACGAGCTTCCCGCCAGGCGGCCGGGCGATCGGATTCGGTTGGATGGGTTGGCCGGGGTCATTGGTCGTGCTGACAAGATGGTCGACTGCGAAGAAAGCCTCCAGCCGCTGGTTCGGCATCTTCTTAGCAACACGTGGGTCATTGATACGCTGCAAACGGCGTTGGGCCTGCGCAAACTCTCCGGCGCGGGGCTGAGGTTCGTCACGGCCGCCGGCGAACTGATGGACAACGACGGCAGCACGGTCGTGGGACCGCCCGGCGGCGATGCTGCTTTGGTCAGTCGTCGCAGTGACCTGCAGGCGGCGCGCAATGAGATCGAACACTATCGATTTCAAATCGGAACGGCGACGGAAGAGACCGAGCGTTTGGCGAGCCGCGTCGACGAAGAGGAAGCGGATTTGGGCCGACGGGAACAACGGCTCAGGGATTTGGTCACCCAGCACGCTGCGGCAGAAGCCAAGCAACAGCATGCCTCCGAGCGTTTGGAGACGCGTCAGGGAATGGCCCATCAGCTCACAGACTCGTTTCAGCAACTGGAAGCCACTCGTGAAGCGGCCCGCACGGAAGACGCGGCCTTGGCGGAGGCGCTCGTCAACGGCAAACGGTTGATTGAGGAGCTGGAAGAGCAACTTCGCGAAGTCGACGAACAGGCCGCGGCGTCCGGTGCCGAACTGCAGTCGGCACAATCGGAAGCGATGGCCTTGTCGGTGGACACCGCACGACAAGAGCAACAAGTGGAATCACTGATGACGGCCGCGGACGTGGCACGTCGTGACCAAGACCAACGGCAACGCGCTGAGGATGAGCTGCAGGCGTCCATTGTTGCGACGCGAGAGCGTATTGAGCAGCTCGAAGCACGGATGGTCGATGCGGATTCCCAGCTGGAGACCTTGCAACAACAGTCGCAGGCTTCGACGGAGGCGTTGACGCGTCTGGCCAACGAGGCCAAGCAACAACGCGAAGCCACCAAGCAAGTTCAAATCGAGGCGGATGCGGCGACGGAAGCGGCGGCCGCGGCCGTGCAAGCACTCGCGACCGTTCAAGCCAGCCTCGAATCGGCAACGCTCCGACGCGATACCTTGGCCGATCGCTTGAAAGAAGACTATGACTTGGACCTGCATCTCGCGGAGCCGCCAGAAGCGTTGCAAGAGATCGATGATCGCGAGGCGATGGAGAATGAAATCACGAAGCTGCGATCTCAGGTGCAAAACGTGGGCTCGATCAACATGGAAGCCCTCGATGAACTCAACGAACTGCAGGATCGATACGACGAACTGCATGGGCAGTACCAAGACCTGACGGCCGCCAAGGATTCCCTGCAAAGAATCATCGTGCGGATCAACACCGATTCGCGACGTTTGTTCTTGGACACCTTGGAAGCGATTCGGCAGAACTTTCAGAAGCTGTATCGCAAGTCCTTTGGTGGTGGGCAGGCCGATCTGGTTTTGGAAGAGTCGGACGATCCGTTGGAGGCGGGTGTTGACATCGTCGCCACACCACCAGGGAAGCCCAGTTTCAGCAATTCGCTTTTGTCCGGTGGCGAGAAAGCGCTGACGGCGGTGGCCTTGCTGATGGCGATTTTCCAGTATCGGCCCAGCCCCTTTTGTGTGCTCGATGAGGTGGACGCGCCGTTTGACGAGGCCAATATCGGGCGATTTGTGACCGTCTTGACGGAGTTTCTGGATCAATCGAAGTTCATCGTGGTCACTCACAGCAAGAAGACCATGACGGCAGCGGATACCCTGTACGGCGTCACGATGCAAGAATCGGGTGTCAGCAAACAGGTTTCCATCCGATTTGAAGACGTCAGTGACGACGGGCAAATTTCGGCGGCTTGATTGCCGATCGCCGTTTTTGTCTCCACGCACGAACTTTGTCGGTGACTCAGTGTCCCTCCCTGCGAGTGATGCCCCTCCGGGCTCGGTGCCTCGTCAACCTTTGATTTCCGGGTTGGTGTGGTAGCGAAAGTCGTCAAGACTTTCGGCGCACCGAGCCTGGCCGAAACTCTTGGCGAGTTCCGCTACGAATGTGAAACGCGAATGAGCCACCTCCCCACTCACGCATCGTTTATCGACAACAGACATGTTGCAGTGCGTCACGGTGAACCAAAGAATTCAGAATGCCCATGTCCAACACGCTTGAATCCAAGACCATGACTCACGCGGACGCTCTGGCGGAGGACCCACGGGTCCGGCAAGCGAAGCAGCTTTTGGCGGAAGCGATCGAGGAGCACAGTCGGTCTCTTACTGAAGTCCGACCTGCCTCGCCTGATCTGACGGACGCTTATCAGGCCACGATCGATGGTTTCACCGCGGCGCGAGGGGGTCCTCCGATTTGGCCCTATTTTTCATCGGGCGTGGGACAGGGACCGTATGTGGAACTGGCCGACGGCAGCGTCAAACTGGATTTCATTGCCGGGATTGGTGTCCATGGCGCCGGGCATGGAGATCCTGACGTCATCGACGCTGCGATCGACTCGGCCTTGGAAGACGTGGTCATGCAAGGCAACCTGCAGCAGAACGCGCTGTCAGTCAAGCTGCTGCAAAAACTGATTGACTTGGCGTCGCAACACGGTGCGCCGATCGCGCATGGTTTGTTGTCGACCAGCGGTGCGATGGCGAACGAGAACGCGTTGAAACTAGCGTTCCACCATGCCGCGCCGGCCGATCGTATCATTGCGTTCGACAATGCGTTTGCAGGGCGGTCGATTGCGCTCGCCGCGCTCACGGACAAAGCCGCCTACCGGTCCGGTTTACCGCTGGCCTTGAATGTCGACTACCTCCCGTTTCGGGATCCCGATGATCCCGTGCGATCACAGCGATGGGCGGTGGATGAGTTGAAACGGTTGCTGGATCGTCACCCGAATAAGTACGCCGCGTTCTGGGCGGAACCCATCGCGGGCGAAGGGGGCTACTACGCGGGCAGCCACGAGTTCTTCGCGGCACTCTGCGAGCCGCTGCGTGACGCGGGCGTCCCCATCATCTTTGACGAAGTGCAGAGTTTCTCGCGAACCAGTCGCCCCTTCGCTTTTCAGCACTATGGACTGGATGCCTTCGCGGACATCGTGACCGTCGGCAAGATCACGCAAGCCTGTGCGACGCTCTACCGCAAAGAGTTTCATCCGTCCGCTCCGATCCTCAGCCAGACGTTCACGGCGTCTTCCTCGGCGATTCGAACCGGTTTGAAGATCTTGGAGAAGCTGGAATCCGCGAACTGTTTTGGTGACAACGGAGCCAACATGCAGCGGCATCAGTACTTCACGAGCAAGCTTTCCGAACTGGCTGCCCAATATCCGGATCGAATGAGTGGGCCCTTTGGGGAAGGCATGATGATCGGCTTCACGCCGGGGAGTGGAAGCTTCGAAGACGCGAAGAGCCTGATGACGATCCTCTATGATCTCGGGCTGCTTGGGTTTGTCTGCGGCGCGAACCCAACGCGACTGCGTTTTTTGCCACCACCGGCGATCACAACCCAGGAACACATCGATCAGGCCATGAAGATTCTCACGGCAGGTGTCGAAGCGTTCCGACCGGGGAGCTGAGCTTCGTTCTTCGAGCAACGGCAACCCCGAATGGTCTTCACCCTCCCTTGGGAGGGTCGAGCGAAGCGAGGGGAGGGTACGCTCGGGTTCCTCAGCGTTGAAGAAGCGTGCACATTCGGTCGACGCTTCGAAGGACTGTCTTGAACACGCAGTGCTCGGCGACAGTCGCCGCGTTCTCCGAACGCGGATCGCTCGTGGGATCAGACGGAGACGCGTGCTGGGGCCAGTGACGCGGTGACGATCGCCGAGAAGTTTCACATTGGCGACATTTCTACCTCCCCTCGCTACGCTCGACCCTCCTGCTAGGAGGGTGAAGAGATCCCGACTCGGTGGATCGCTGCATGCAGGAAGCCTTCACGGTCGCTCCACTGTTGCTCCACGGGACAACCCGCCTCCGTGAGAACACGACCCACGTCGACAAGATGCATGTTGGGATGCTGAGCTGCCAGGCGGAAGAAACGCAGCATCGACCGGCGAATCATCCGTGTGGTAAGGCTTGGACGGGCCGGTTCCAGAAAGTCCACCCAATAGATGCGGGCATGGGGTCGAAGCGAAGCCACCAGGGCTTGCGCGATTGTTCGCAGTTCCTCTCGGCAGAAGCAATCGAAGAAGAAGGCCGCCACCACCAGTTCGACTTCGTCCAGCTTCAGATGAGCGCGGGACCAATCGAAATCGCGGTCAATGCGAGACGCGACGAAGCGGACTCGGTGTGCCTGATCCCCGGTTCTGGCCATCTGCTGTTTCAGCATCGACGGACTTTGGTCCACACTGATGAATCGCGCTTCGGGAAGACGCCTGATCAATTGTGCAAGCAGGCGTCCATTTCCGTCGCCGAGGACCAGGACACGTTGTGGCGGACTTGAATCTGTTAATGACGTCAGCGAATCCAGCAGAGCTTGGCGCGCGTCGTCCAGACGATTGCCAAAGACGGCCCATTCGATCGCGCGGTACGGCATGGCCAGCCGGTCATAGCCTCGTAGCGGGTCAGGCACGAGTCCACCCGATGATGCCGCCCAGCGCGCCCAAGATCAGTGCCAGGTCCGCGAGTGTTACCAGTTCTTCGTCGTGGCGTAGGTATCGTTCCGCGAGCCAAAGTGTGCCAGCCGAGATCGCAACCGCGATCAAAAACAGGTCCGGTCGCACGGCGACGTAACATCCAACAAGACTCCCCAGGCCAAGGGCCACCAGTCCCCAGCGCAGCGGCTTGATCAGGCTCGGGTATCGAAGGGGAACGGAATGAAACCCATGTTGACGGTCTTGGTCTCGTTCCGCGAAGGCGACAACCAGACAGTTGCTGGTACAGAGCGCGGCGAAGAGCAAGATCGTGCCGACCGATTTTGCGTTGGCAGATTCGGTCAAAGGGCACAAGCCGACGCCGAACGCGTATCCCAGCCCGACCAAGGGTTCTTTCCAAACTTGAATCGTCGGGACTCGTTTGTTCATCGGAGCATGAACGGCAAGGCCATAAGCGAGTACCAGAGAAGCCAGCACGAGGCCCGCAGCCACGATGTCACGGGAAAGGAACACGAGCGACACGGTCGCTGAAGCGAGGCCGGCGATGATCGTTAGCCAGGTCATCATGCGGGCATGATCGTGATGCCAGCGATGTCGCCGGCTAGAAAATCGGTCTGGTTTCACGCGGAAACCATCCAGCAAGTGATCTCCCGTGTAGACGACCCAGACCGCCAAGGAGAGCGCGGCCGATTCAGCGAGTGTCGCGAGCCGATCCCGCATGACGAGGCTCAAGAGCTGTTGCCAACTGATCGCAACCAGGACGGCGTCGATCGCGAAGACGTTGGTCCAAATCAAGGTTTGCCGCCCCACCCACCACAACACGTTCAATCGAGCCCGCAGTGCGTTCACGGGGCCACCAGTCGTCTTGCCAGCCAGCCGCGGTGTAACGGGTGCTCAACGCGCGTGCCGCTGGGCAAGCCGAGCGTCTGGCTGATTTCCTGTGCGGCCATGGCTCCGCTGATCACGGCGCCCTCCATCGTGGCGGGCCAACCCGTGTCGATCCAATCTCCTGCCAAGGCGATGCCAGAACCATCGGTCGACGTGATGGGGCGCGTGCGCATAAAATCGGGGCTCACGCGAAACACGGAATTCGGATCCGTGACGATCCGGTGTCTTACGAGTTTCGCCTCGCTCGTTTCCGGGAAAGCATGCCTCAATTCATCCAGGACGGTTTGCAGCCAAACCTCCTTGGGTTGGTCTGAAAGAGGATGTTTGCCGCTGATCACCACTTGGTGGTAGACACCGCTGTGATCGTCCGCTCGCGTCCGGAGCGGTTCGCAGAACAACCAGTGCGCGAGTGTGCCCACCATCGCGACATGGGGTCGATCGGTCAGACGTCGATCAAACCACAGGTGCATGCCCGTGATCGGCGAAGAGACGACCTCCGGCTCATCGGGTGCGAGCGTTCTTGAGGGTGCGTTTCCCGAGGGGACAGCGCAGATCTTCTCCGCGCCCAACTCCTTCAGCAGTCGATCGGTGGTTCGCGACCGCGTCGCCAACACGACGGCATCGCATGCCACCGGGCCCGACGCGGCGCCATGCTCAATCGCAAAGGTTCGCGGTCCCGTGCGAACCGCATGATGCACCGGAGAGTTCGTATGAACTTGGACGCCCAGCGAAGCCAGTCGATCACGCATTCGTACCGAAAAGATCTGAGAAAGCGGTTCAACCGGAACCAGGAGGTCACTGGCCCCGCGAGCGCCGGCGAATCCATCTGCAAACACCTTGCGACTCGCGGCCATGGAGACGTGATGGGGCATGTCCCCCAAGGCGCTGACCAAGATCACATTCCAGAATCGCTCGCAAACGCGCACGGTTTGGCCATTCGCACGTAGCCAATCGGCGGCGATCACATCGATGAGATCGGACTCGGGCGTGGCCAACAGCCTCCGCATGGCACTGAGAATCGACAGCTTCTCGGAGAAGGTGAGAAAGCGCAGTCCCCACAATGCCGATGCCAGGTGCAAGGGAGCGGGCAGCCAACGGCTGGGCCGAAAGCGGCTGAAACCACTCTCAGGGTGGTAAAACGTGAGCGCCTCATCGCGCCGCCACGCGTCACTCGCTCCGGCGCGCCGCATCATGGCAAGCAGGTTGGTGCAGCAACCCATGCCCACGTGTTGGCAATAGTCCACCTCCGTGTCCTCGCTGGGGTCGGTGAAGGAACCCGCACGTCCCCCAAGTCTGCGTCGCGCTTCCAGCAGAACGATCTCGGTGTCGCCTTCCGGTGTTGATCCGGTGTCCCCGTGTGTCGTCGCCTCTCTCGCCAGGGCCAAACCCTCGGCCGCGGATATCCCCGCGATCCCGCCGCCGATGACCACCACACGCTTTCTTGGGCGCTCGGGTATCGGGCGCTCGGTCACGGGACGGACCCGATGGGCGTGTCGATTCCCCGTTGATACTGTTCCGGCGGCACCGGCAGCTTGCGATACCACGGACGCCAAAAGTGTGTGCTTGCCAAGTGAAAACGATCGTGAAAACTAAGCCTCACGCGATGTCGGACGATCGCATCGGGGTCTTCGCTGATGCGTTCCAGCAATCGGCGGTACGTCCGCCACATCATGCTGAAAATGGGCCGTCCGTCTTCGTGGAGCGAATCCCAGACATGCCAACCGGAATCGAAGAGCTCCGAAGCACGTCGCGTTTCGTCGACGATCAGGCAGCGAAGCCTTGCATCACGCCTCGGATGCAACAAGTCGTCTTCTTCCAAGCCATGCTGTTCGTAGTGTTGTCGGGGGAGATAAATCCGTCCGCGTGTGGCGTCTTCCCGGACGTCGCGGAGGATGTTTGTCAGTTGAAATGCCAAACCACAGTCGACCGCAGCTTGATATGGAAGTGGCTGGTCAAAACCCCAGATGTAGAGGCACGCGATTCCCACGGCGGATGCAACGAGGTAGCAGTAGTGTTCCAGCTGTTCAAAGGTGTCAAAGCGATTCTTCTGTTGATCCGCCATCACCCCGTCGATGATCTCAAGGAGATAACGGGAGGGGATTGAAAAACTGGCGGCCGCATGACGCAGGGCGGGCATCACCAAACGCGATCGGTCGCTCAAGTCGATTCCAAGTGCTTGGTCGCCCATTTCGATCATGCCGTCAGCGAGACGAACCGGTTGGTCTCCTTCGCCGATGAGGTTCAGGGCGGTGGTTTGACGCCAGAGGTCCAGCCAGTGCTTCCGAACGGTGGAGGGCTCGTCACAGTCCCCGAGGTCATCGGTGATGCGTGCGAAGGCATACAGGGCCGCCATCGCCTGTCTTTTTTCGCGTGGCAAAAGGGCAAAGGACCGATAAAAGCTGCTGCCGCTGCGACGGGCCATTCTCTGCGCAGCGCGGTAGCTGGCGGCGATCTCGGGTGTGATCACGGGTGTCATCCGGCGCTCTGACCCGGCCCCATGGAAGGCCTTGGGATCAAGGGGCTGGTTCGACTCATCTGGTCCCGTCATGACCTTCCTCGCCACACGGACCAGCTCGCACGCGCGACAAGCTGAAGCTGTTTCCAGCGGGAAACAATCGGTCGCTGCACCAGGACATCGTGGTCGATCGCTTGAATGGCATCGAGTGTGGCGAGGCCACCTTGGATGAAGAGCCAAAGGTCCGCCGCCAGCCATTCCGGGACGCGATGGATCAAGCCGCCGGCGTTTTGGAAACGAGCTCGTGTGTCTTGGCAGAGGTCCTTGATCACACACGAAAACTGCTGGCGGATCCGGCATCCGATCTCGGAGTCAGCCGGGCAAGAACCATCCATGACGGGTTGAAGGTCTTCCGGTGTGAGCCCCAATGCCAACAACCGATCCTGTGGCACATACAGCCGACCGATCGCGTGGTCGCGTTTGACGTCCTGCCAGAAATTGGCCAGCTGCAGGGCCGTGCAGATGGAATCGGAATCCGCCAAGTTTTCATCGGTCATTTCCGCGCCGGCGAGTGCGAGCACCAAACGGCCGACGGGGTTGGCCGAGCACCGGCAGTAGTCCTCCAACTGAGGCAAGGACTCGTAGCGACTCACGCTTTGATCTTGGCGAAAGGCATCTAACAAGTCCAGGAACGGCTTCTTGGGGAGTCGATAACGACCGATAGTCGCCGCGAGCGCGGGATAGAAACTTGTCCTTGGCGGGCTGCCGGCGTAGATCGCGTGGATGTGGCTTTCCAACTGCTCCAGTTCTTTGAGCGCGACGTTCGGATCACCGGTTTCGTCTGCGACATCGTCCGCGAAGCGGCAGTAAGCATAGACGTCATAAAACGGTTGCCGCATCGCCCGGGGCAGCAACACGCTGGCAACGATGAAATTCTCGTAGTGGCTGTGAGCCATCTTTCGCGTCAGCTGCCTTGAAATCTGCAGCGCGGTGGGTTCGAGATCAACCACGCCGGACGAGGACTCCCCGGAAGCCCGCGCGCTCGCTTGCGACCTGGCCGGCGTGAAAGCGTGACGAAGCAACGAACTCTTCTCTCCAACAGGAACTTGCGAATGACTGGCCAAGACGGCAGAACGTTCAGCGGAATGGCCGCCGTTCGAAGTGCCTAGAAGCGGTGCCACCGCGACACCCGATTCCAAAAACCCCGTTTTGGCAAGCCCCAGTTTCGTGAACCCAGTGTAGATAACCGACGATGCCGTTCAGCCGGCCACACGCGGCTCCGCTTGCCAACCCGATCTTCCGGTCCATCCGGCATTGTCGTGGTTCGCTAGGGCTGATGGATTTTCGGAGGAGCGCGGTAGGGACGGCCGTCGCCGGCCGCCCCCCGCACAGATCCGTACTCGAGCGTTTAACTCATACGGCTCCTGCCTTGAGTCGGGCGCGGAATCGAACACTGGGGAAGGGA
>JBCCYK010000130.1:0-17823 GCA_039189905.1 Planctomycetota bacterium | reverse complement strand
GTAGCTCGGCTCTCCGAGCCGAGACCTCACGGCTCGGAGAGCCGTGCTACTGAAAGACCAACCCTAAATTTAAAGATGGACGAAGCACTAGGGCCGACACGGTGATCGAATAACGCTTTGCTGGCGTCAGGCTTGTCGGCGTCGATGCGACGCTCGCGAAATCTGAAGCACTTTCCAGATCTTGAATGCACCCAGCAAATAGCTTTCGGCCTCCACGATCATGGCGTCGGTCATGTGGACGACGGGGACATCGGGCCGTTTCGCGAGACCCACTCGGCACATCAGCTTGAGCAGGATACTTTGAGTCAGTTCTTGGACGGGTTTCGTCTTGCTGTCACGATCAATCCGCTTTGTCGCGGATCGAAACAGGTAGAAGAGTACTTTGGGTGAACATTCCCAAAGATCCGCACAGTGTTGCTGGTCGGTGGGCTTCACAAATGCGGACTGCTCTGGAGCAATCCGGAGGTGGTTGATCCAGCGAGCCAACTTGATGACCTCTGTGGATTCTTGAGCGCCAGCCAAATGGCGTGAATCCTGCCAGACGTTTACGAACTGGTCTGCCGTCATGGCTCCGCGCGGCGACAAAGCATACCGATGGTCCTGGGCCAAAGCGGCGCTGGGGCGACACTTCTTGCCAGCGGGATCTGACCGCAGCTCATCGATCGTCTGCCCACGATGAGTGACTCTCGGTGTTGACGCTTTCAAGATGGCTGGATCGATGCCAGCAAGTGCCAATATCACTCGGGTGACCACTTCCGGTGACAGATCAGGGTCCGATTCGTGATCGAAACTCGGAAACAGTCGTGGCTGGAGTTCCTGGCGATCCATATATCTTTCGTCGTTTTGGTTTGATCGATGGAAGACTGATCGGTTTGTTGAGTCAAGTGATCCGTTTGGATACCCCATGACCACGCCCCAACTAACGGCGAATAATGGCAGCTTTCCCGACGGTAGCAATCTCTGCCGTGTGAAGGTTACGTAAACTTTTCTTTCTAGGCACGATTCGAGTCACTCAGGAAAGAGGCCATGTCGCGTGACCATTGCATACCACTGGAGGAGAAGTCGTCGGTCGAAGAGATCCGCGCGCGCTTCGACAGTGATGTCGAACGATTCAGCATCTTGGAAACGGGACAGACGGCGACCGTGGACGCTCCCTTGGCAATGGAGTTGATCACACAAGCGGCTGTCGCTTCGACACCCCACATCGGGCGCGTCCTCGACATTGGATGCGGCGCCGGAAACAACACGCTCAAGCTGAGGGAGGTTTCGGGGCGAAATTTTGAGGCGCATCTGGTCGACCTCAGCGAGCCGATGCTGAGCCGGGCAGCGAAACGGCTGAGCGAAGCCGGCTTGGATCGTGTGCGGACTTGGCAAGCGGACTTTCGTGACGCCGAGCTTACACAGGGCTCCTACGACGTAATTCTCGCGGCGGCGGTTCTGCATCATCTTCGCGAGGATGCTGACTGGCAGTCTGTCTTTGAGAAGGTCTATCTGCTCCTTCGTCCCGGTGGCTCTGTTTGGATCACGGACCTGGTTTTTCACGAGACACCGGGTGTGCAGTCCCTGATGTGGGATCGTTACGGTGAGTATCTGTGTGGTTTCGGCGGCGATTCGTACCGCGATCGCGTGTTTGACGACATCGACAAGGAGGATTCACCCAGGCCGGTGACCTATCAGCTGGAACTGTTGAAGCGAGTCGGCTTCGACAGGTTGGAGTTGTTGCACAAGAACAGTTGCTTCGCGGCCTTTGGAGCCATCAAGGCATCTTCCTAGACGTCCAACGTCGTAACCGTCCGGACGCCACCGCAGTCGACACGATTCACAAAGGCTGCCTTTACCACCTTCTAAAGTGCCCTGGCTTGGTGGCGTTTCAAGGGGATGGAATGATGAAGAAGCGAGTGGTGTATCTGTCTTTAAGCCTGGGGCTCCTCGGTTTCGCCATGGCTGCGTGGACGCTCACGGCACGGGCGGGCTACGAGTCCGCTGAGTACCGTGTCGTCGAATCGGATGGTGCTTTCGAAGTGCGCGAGTACCCCGATCTGGTGCTTGCATCGACCGAATCGGAACTTGATTCCCAGGGGCGAGACGGGAGTTTCATGCGCTTGTTCCGCTATATCAGCGGGAACAACGAGACGGAGCAGAGCATCGCCATGACCACCCCGGTCTTCATGGAAAGTGAGGACGGTCAGCCCAACGTATCGATGGGCTTCGTGATGCCGCGAGAGGTCGCGGAGGAGGGTGCTCCGGCCCCGACTGGGCGTGCGGTGGAGATTCGGAAGCGCGAGGGCGGACGTTTCGCCGTGGTCCGTTTCGCAGGCCAGCTCAATTCGAAGTCGGCACGCGAGAATGAAGCGAAGCTACGCGATTGGATGACGGCACGCGGGCTGAAGGGTTCGGTCGCCTCCGAGTCCGCTGGATACGATCCTCCGTTCACTCCCGGACCGCTGCGACGCAACGAAGTTCTGATTCGCCTTGATTCTTCTGAGACGCAGGCGGCCATGACGCGGGTGGCCAAAAGGCGGGGCGAGCCATGACGGCGGAACAGGGTTGCGAATGGCGCATCGAAGTCTTCTTTGATGGCGCATGTCCGCTTTGCCTGCGTGAAATTCGGATGCTGCGATGGATGGATCGAAGGCAACGGATTCGATTCTCAGACATCGCCGATCCGGCTTTTCGTCCGGCCGCTTATGGAATGACTATGAATGAGTTCATGGACGAGATTCGAGGACGGTATCCAGATGGAACCTGGATCGTTGGCGTGGAAGTTTTTCGCCAGCTCTACACGGCTGTCGGCCTCGGCGCCATCGTTTGGTTCACCAGGCTGCCGATTGTCAGGCACGCCTTGGAGTGGGGCTATCGTGTTTTTGCGAAGAATCGTTTGAGGCTCACCGGCCGCTGTCATTCTGACTCATGCCAAGCTGGTTAGCGTGGCTTTGCAGGCCAATCACATCCGCGCAAGAAGAACCAGAATGCAGCTGCCGTCATCGATGACGTTGATTCCCGCGTCGCGAGCTAACTGACTGGCCTCGTCGTCTTGTGCGCCCGGTTGCATCCACAGGTTCTTCACGCCGGCTTGAATCGCGTCGGACACGATCTGACGGGTAATGATCGGGGGCGTGACGATCGACAGTGATTCCGGGATCGTAGGTAGGTCGGCGATGGCAGCATAAGCCCTTCGACCATCCACTTCGTCTACCGATGGATTGAGTGGGTAGGTCGTTCGTCCTGATTTCACCAGTGCGTGAAAAACCTTGTACCCATACTTGTGGGACTGGGTCGAGGCGCCCGCGACCGCATACGTGTCAGCTGAGAAGAAGGACTCAATGGACATGGTTGTTCATTCGAAGTGGAGCTATTCCGCAGGCGTTGCGAAACCGCCAGCATCGGTGTCATTCGAGTTGGGTTTGATGGCGAGTTCGGAATAGCTCACGTCGGTTTTCTCGTCGTGGCCTTGCACGATGAGAGTACCCGGTTCCGTCCGAAGTCCGCGACGCGGGTTCGCATCCGTATCTCGCGTGTCGAAGATATCGCTCACCTGGACTCCATTGACCCAAGAGGCAAAGCGAGGGCCATTGGCATTGAGGAGGATACTGTTCGCACTGCGATCGGGTGTTCCCAAGACGATTCGCGCATCTTGACGTCGAAACACGCCCCCGGTGCCGCAGTCCTCCGGCGACAGTGGGTTTCCATCCACGATGGTGTCGTTGACTTGGCATTCGTAGCCCATCATCTCGTCCCCTGGGATGGAGCGAAAAAACAGACCGGAGTTCGAACCTGCCTGATTCATGCGGTAGTTCGCCAGCAGCGTGAAATCGCCGAACAGGTCGCGAGATTCGAGCTGTTGTTTCCCCCCTTGAACGCGAAGCCCCCCGTCCTCGGTCGCGATGAACTCACCGGGCATTTCTGGGTATTGCTTCCATCGCGACAGTCCTGCATCCAACAGCGATTCCATTCCGCTGGGACGCAGCAAAATCTCGCGAAAAGCGACGGGTCCTGAGTTGTGTTGCAGCCCAATCAAACCGGTTCGCGGGACGACATCGGAGGTGACCTCGCAAGTCACTTCGCCGTCGATCTCAACCGTGACCGTCTGTTTGGCAACCGTCAGATGCATGTCATGCCACTGTTCAGCTGATGTGGCCTCGACGACCGTTCCTTTCGCGTGTTTGACCACGCTGCCTGTCGGAAAGGGGTTGGACGCTGGCGCGATGTTGACTTCGAAACACTCGGTTGCTGGATCGGAAACTTCCAATGGCGTTCGCAGGAAGATGCCACTGTTGGTTTCTGGCGACGCCCGAAATTGCAAGTGCAGTTCGTAGTCGTCCCACGGGACCGTGGTGCAGAGCAGACACACATCACCGGAATCCACGGTGATGGTCTGATCTTCGATTTCGAAGTTGGCTTTGCCAGCAATCTGCCAACCAAAAAAAGTGTGGCCGTCAAAGAGGCGAATCCAGCCGTCACGCGACTTGTCCACGGCTAATCTCGCATCAAGCAGCTGTTCGGCGGTGGCCTCGTAAGCGAGTGGTTCATAAGTGCTTGGTTGGGTCTCGGGTGCCTGCGAGTCGGGGGTTTGCGTCGCAGGATTCGTCTTGGATGAGGCGACCTCGGCCGTCTTGCTTCCGCAGCCTGGTGTCAACCCAAACGCGGCGACGATGGGGATCAGCATCCACCGATGTATGTGATTGCGGTTGGCCATCTCAGTTGGATTCTCCGTAGCCATAGCGTTCGTAGTAGTGACTCCAGCGTTCACGAAGTCGCGATTCCGTTTCTTCGTCCAACGCGTGCGTGTTCGGTTGATAGTCTCGGTGTTCTTCTTCGACCCAGGTTTGAAGATCACCGCGGACAGTTTCGAAATCGGCGAGTCTCAGCGTTCCATAGATCTTAGCCATCGATTCCACCGGGTCACGTACCAAGTCTTCGTAACGAAGGTCGATCAGGTTCTTGGCGGGGATTTGTTGGCGTTGTTGATGGAAGGCCGAGTACATGCGTTGCAAACAATCAAGAACGTAGTCTGAATGCGACTCCGGTGCGACATCTTGTAGACGTTGAGCTTCGTCGAGGCTCGCCCATAGTCGACAGGTGCTTGGATAGAGCGCTCGTGGATCTCGCGTGAGGTGAACGAACTTTGCCTGCGGGAACGCCTTGGCCAAGTACGCAACCCGACCGGTGTGCGTGGGACTCTTGATGACCAAGGGGCGTTCGGTAGCGGCACTGACGCGGAGGAGGAAATTGCGAAGGTTCGTGACCCAGTGCTCAATGTTGTCTTTTGAGACACCTTCGAAATCAAGATACTCCATGTCGACGGGGCCTTCGGCGGGGAATGCCAAACGCCGATAGGGAGATGGAAGACCCAGGTTAACAAGGGCGAACTCGTCTTCCTGAGGCCGATCCCAGCCCGCGGTCATGTTGTCCATGGGGCGTTTTCCCGGGAGCATCCAGCGCGCGAAACGTCGAAAAAACCACTCGGTGACCAAGAAATGACTGGGAGCGAAACATTGGAACGTCGATGGGCTGCTGAACCGCTTGTCCCGGACCAACAACTCATGCAGCAGCGTTGTCCCGCTACGCCAATGCCCCACAATGAAGATCACCGGACCATGAAGCTGAGCGCGTCGGATGCGTCCGCGCATCAGGATGGACTCGATCCACGCGAAGGTCAGGTTAAAGAGTGTCGCGATGGAGATTCCGATCGCCATCGGGGCCCGTGGGAGGGTGATGCCGAACCGTCCTTGTTTCAGCAGCTGCCACCACGGGCGTGGGGTCATCCCATGCCAAAATCGGGGGCAATAGAAGGGATATTGGTTGATGCCGTCGGCCATGATGACGTGTGACCTAAGCCGTTAGGATGAGAAACGTCGGCAAACGTGTTTGAATTTCGAAGGGGGCTTCGCGTAATTTCAGTCGGAAAAACGGGCACGGTTTGTCAGGCCGCTACCGCAGCGTTTCCGGCAAGAGCTTAGAGTGTTCTACCGATCAGTGGCACCCAGCCCGTGCCGTCCCTGGTACCAACACGCCTGTGTTGTCGGCTCGCTTGGGGGAACCAAAGTGGGGGCGCTTGCGTAACGCCGAGCTTGCCACGAGGTTGGGCAGGCCGAAACCCTTGGCGAGTTTCGCGACCCGAAAACCAAGCTGCGACGGAATATTCGGCCCGGCGGCGCGGTCACTAGTTTTGTTCCACACTCTTTCTTTCTTCCATCAACCGTTTTTTTTACCGAACCGGCGATGACTGAGACCTCGTCTGACCTTTCGATCACCGATCTGCAGCATCACATTCGTGAGATGTACTATGAGAAAGACGTGGCACGTGGCGTTGATGGGACCTTCATGTGGCTGATGGAGGAGGTCGGGGAGCTGGCATCGGCTCTTCGCGGGGACGACCGCGAGAACCTGAAGGAAGAGTTCGCGGATGTGATCGCCTGGCTGGTGACGATTGCGAATGTTGCCGAGGTGGATCTGACGCAGGCTTTGCAGGCGAAGTATGGTTCCGGCTGTCCTGGCTGTTCTAGGCTGGCATGCCAGTGCTCACTGGATGAGAAACCATGAGGGCATCGGAGATCACGACTTCGCGCCCAGCAATGACGGTTTTGAATGCTCTGAGTGATGTTGTCGGTCGGTGCCTGCCCTTTTTCAGCCTGCCTCTGTTGCTCTTTTGCACGGCATGGTCGTCCACCGGGTTGGCGCAGCGGGGAGATTCGGTTGACCAAGAGAACCCGCAACTGGGGTTTCAGATTGGCATCACGGGGCACTACCGCGTCGGTCGATGGACTGCGCTTCGAGCCACCTCGACGAAGGCACGCGACCAGCTGGACGGGTCCATGTGTACCATCGAAACGACGGACGGAGATGGCGCGACGGTTCGCTACCGGTCCGCGGGACCGGGCGAACTGCCTTTGGTGATTCCCGGGCAGGAAGCAGCCCCATTGAAAATCATCTTGGCTCCTCGCGAGACCCAATCGGCAAGTGGGACTCCAGGCAACACGGTCATCGTGACGCGATTTCCCGAGGTCGGTGAGCCTTCTGAAGGGCCAGCGATGATCCCGGACAAGATGCCCTGGGTCGTTTCGATCGGCGACCCGTTGGGATTGGATCAGATCGGGGTCAACGCGCTGTTGAATCGCGGAGCCTCGGTCGCCGTCAGTCGCATTCGTGTGTCAAATGAGCTGCCTGTTTCCGAACTGGCCTACGATGGCGTTGACTGGGTGCTCATCAACGGTCAAGCCGGCGATGTCCTTGCGGGTGCAACCGATCAGCAGGTCGAGGCCTTGATCGGCTGGGTACATGCGGGCGGACAAGTCCATCTGAGTTTGGGTGAAGAGGGCCTCCAGGTGATTCGAGCGGCGGATTGGCTGTTGCGTCTGCTTCCCGAGACAGGGTTTGGGCGAGACGTTGCATCTGGCGCTCTAGACACGGTGCAGATGGATCCCGCCAGTTTGGAAACCATCACCCAAAGCCAAACACGTTTGGAGCCATTCCGTGGGGTTCGTTTGCCAAAGACGACTGGGTCCGATGCGGTGGGACAACTGCTCATCGCCGGTCGGACGACGCGTCGAGTGAGTGTTCCGATCGCGGCTCGCTATCATTGTGGCCTTGGATTGGTGACGGTGATGGCGGCGGACCTTGACCAGGCACCGTTTGTGGATTGGGACAAACGAGGCGACTTGGTTGGGCGAATGGTGCCGCTGTTCGATGAAACGGCTACGGAGACTTCAAAACCAAGTTTGCGTTTGACGGGTTTTTCGGATCTCGCGGGTCAGACGCTGCGGACACTCGACCGCTTTTCGATCAAACGGCGAACCGGCTTCGCGGTCGTGGCTTTGGTGGTGTTGACGTCCATCGCGCTGGTCGCGCCGCTGGATTATCTGCTGGTGCGACGCGGTTTAAAGAAGCCCTTGCTGGGTTGGTTCACGTTTCCGACGGTTGTCGTCCTGCTTTCAGCGGGATTGATTTACGCGTCGTCTCCCCGGGAAGTCCCAGGTCGCAGGGAAGAACCAGCAAGCGAGGACCGTGCGGCTCGCAGAGAGTTGGCATCGGGACTGGAACTCAATGCCTTCGAGTTTGTGGACCTCGACGCGGACACGCAGACGGGCCGGGGTTTCCGTTGGACCGTCGCCTATTCGCATCCAGCGAGAGAACTTGACCTCCAAGTCGCGCCGTCGATGGACAGCCAGGCAAGTGTCTCCGATCAGCTCGTTTGCGTCACGGCGCCGTTTGGCTATCCGGGGGCGGTGTTTGGAGGCATTCGGGTTGGAACCAATTCAAAACCATGGACGGTGCTTGATGGGAGTGGCGACTTCGGTGCCATCTCGGGGCTCTCGATGTCGCCGCGTAGTAGTAAATCGCTGGCGACTTGGAATCGTTTCGATTGCGATTTGCCATCCACGCCGCTTCAACGTCGCCGCGGTTCGGAGTTACTTCAAGGCGGGATGATCAATCCGTTGCCCGTGGACCTGTTGGATGGTCTGTTGATCTATCGCAACTGGGCCTATTTCTTGCCGACGCGGTTGCGGGCCGGGGAAACCATTGCGGAATTGGACTCGTTGCGGCAAAAGAACTTTCGTTGGCAGCTGTCACGGCAACGGGCTCTCGAAAGCGCCTCGGAGAGTGAGCGATGGGACGTGACGGCAACGGATCGTCAGGATCGATTGATGGAGATGTTGATGTTTCACCAGGCAGCCGGGGGAGAACGGTACACGCGATTGAGCCATCAACCCTTGGGCTGGTTGGACATGACCGAAATCTTGACAGAAGAACGCGCTGTTTTGATGGGACGGCTCGCAAAGCCGTGGTTCGATTGTGATGTACAGGGCCTTTCAGAAGCACAGGGTTCGTCAACGGATACGGCGTCAGAAACAGGTCCAACGACCATGGGCAACGTCAAGACCATGGTCAGGGTGTTGTTACCCGTCATACAGACGCGGCGGTGAAACACTCTCTAGGGCCAGGTTCCGGCAAGGCATGAATCTCGTGGAAGCGAAGCGGATGACGGCATGATCAAAACGGTAGACCTGACCAAGAAGTATGGCGACGCTTACGCGATTCGCGCGATCGATCTCGATCTGCAGCCCGGTGATCTGTTCGGGTTCATCGGCCCCAACGGTGCCGGCAAGACCACCACGATGCGAATCATCGCGACGCTCTTGGAACCCAGTTGGGGTGAAGCGTATGTGTGTGATCACAGCATTCATACGCAGCCGAAAGACATCCGACGTCTGGTTGGGTACATGCCCGATTTCTTCGGTGTCTACGACGACATGACGGTGGTGGAGTACCTGGAGTTCTTTGCGGCAGCGTATCGGATTGGTGGGGCAAAACGTCGTCAACGTGTCGATGAGATGTTGGACATCGTCGATTTGGAGTTCAAGCGTGATGCGTACGCAAACACCCTGTCGCGCGGACAAACGCAGCGGCTCGGACTAGCCCGCACGTTGCTGCATGATCCCCAAGTGCTGTTGCTGGACGAACCGCTGTCGGGATTGGACCCGCGAGCTCGCATCGAGATGCGCAATCTTCTAAGGAAGCTTGGCGAGATGGGAAAAACCATTATCGTCAGCAGTCATATCCTGCCCGAGCTAGCCGACGTTTGTAACAAGGTCGGCATCATCGATCGTGGTGAGTTGCGACAGAACGCGGAGGTATCGGAAGTGATTCGGATGGTCCGAGAACACACGGTCCTGATCGTTCAGCCCCATCAGCGGGATCAGATGCAGCGGGTTGCCGATGTGTTGAGCGACGACCCCAAAGTCCAGGCGACGGAGCCCGGTGACGATGCTGTTCGGGTGGTCCTGACTGCCGAAACGGAGGACTACAGCGACATTCCCGCCAAGCTGATCCACGAGGGAATCGCGCTGAGGCGTTTTCAGGAGGAAGAACTCGACCTGGAATCGGCCTTCATGGCCCTGACCAAGGGGACCAGCACGCGGATGTAGCCGCCTGCGGTCACTCGGGATCCAGGCGCATGGAAGGTGGCGGGCGTTGAGAAGGGTGATGGGCCGTAGACGCGTGACGGGCGTTAAAACGCGTCGGCTGGGGGCGATTGTCCGGTTGAGGCAGCCTGGGTCGGTCGCTACCCTGACGCCCTATGAAATACAGCCAAATCGACCGCATCACCGAGCTGACACCCGGGGAGAAGCTCGTCGGTGAACGAACGCTGCGGCCGGATGAGGAGTATTTGCAGGATCATTTTCCGCGCCTCCCGGTGATGCCTGGGGTGATGATGTTGGAGGCATTGCATCAGGCGGCTGTTTGGCTGGTGCGCATGACCGTCGAGCCCGATCCGCCGGTGGTCTTGTTGAGGGAGACTCGGGGGGTGAAGTTCGGCGATTTCTTGGCGCCAGGCGAAACGCTCACGGTGATCGCAGAGTGGATGAAAGCGGATGGCCCGCTGGTGACGGTCAAGGCCTCCGCCATGAAGGGCGAGAAGCGAACGGTGACCGCGCGTCTGATTCTGGAAACCTGCTCTAGTGGCGATCCGGATTTTCTTGGTACCGACCCCGACTTGGCGCGATTGGCCCGTGAGCAGTTTTTTCAGCTCTACGGCGACAGTCCCGCTGTGGCGGCCCTGAAACGATCGACCGACCGCGAACGGCCGACCCTGGAAACGCATTGAGATTGGAACTTGCGGGCGTCCACCCTTCTTGATGCCCGGGCCATCGAATCCATTCACCATCACACTTTCACCTGTTCGAACAGTTCTTTCACTGAGGAATTCTGAATCATGTCGATGTCCGACGACGAGATTTTTGAGAAGGTCCAAGCCGCCCTGGTCGACGCGTTGGGTGTCGACGAAGAGGAGACGACACGCGAGGCAACCTTGGTGGGGGATTTGGCAGCCGAGTCGATCGATTTCCTGGACATCGTTTTCAAGCTTGAGAAGTCCTTCGACATTCAAATTCCTCGGGAGGAACTGTCACCCGAGGACATTTTGACCAACAGCCAGTACGTTCAGGACGGCGTCGTCACGTCGGATGGCCTCAGCGAACTGAAGTCACGCATGCCGTGGGCGGATCTGAGCAAGTTTGAAGAGAACCCCCGCGTTCAAGACTTTGGCAATCTGTTGACGGTCGGTGATCTTTGCAGCTACGTCGCCAGCAAAGTCAATCAGTAGCGATGCGTTGGCTCTGGGTGGATCGCTTCACCGAATTTGTCAGTGGCTCGCACGCCAAGGGCATCAAGAACGTTGCGCTCGATCAGGAAGTCGTTGATCAGTATTGGCTTGGTTATCCGATTTTGCCGCCCACCCTCATCATCGAGGGACTTGCCCAGGTTGGCGGCATTTTGGTGCACGAGCACACGGGATTTTCCAAGCGAGTTGTGCTCGCCAAAGTGGGTTCGGCTAAGTTCCATCAGCCGGCACGACCGGGCGATCGCTTGGTCTACGAGGCCAAGCTGGAACAATTGCAGGAGCATGGCGCCACGGTCGCTGGAACCAGTTACTGTGGAGACACCCTGCAAGCGGAGATTGATCTGATGTTTGCGTTCTTGGAAGAAGGGCATCTGGTCGAGGGTCTGTTGTTCAATCCTGGCGAACTCCGCGCGATGTTGCGATTGATGAATTTTTTCCACGTGGCCGTTACACAAGACGGAACGCCGATTCCTCACCACGAAAACCTGTAGTAGACGATCGAGCAAGCACCATGTCTGAGCGAAGAAGGGTTGTTGTCACGGGCCTCGGCATGATCAATCCGATGGGGTGGGACGTGCGGACCGTCTGGGATGGCATGATGCGCGGGGGCAGTGGCGTCGCTCCCACCACCTTGTTCGATGCCTCGGGCTTTCCGACCAAGATTAGCGCTGAAATCAAGGAATGGGACATTGGCAAAGCCATCGAAGATGGCGAAGCCCACGTCGATCGGGGTCGGCACACCCAGTTTGCGATCGCGGCCGCAACCCAGGCCGTGGCTGACAGCGGTGTCGCGGACGCCATTGCAGATCCAACCCGCTGGGGCGTGTACCTTGGAAGCGGAGAGGGCAATCAGGACTTTGGCACATTCAGTCGCATGATGGTCGCGGGGTTGGCGTCCGGTGAATACAACTCAAAGGACTTCATCGCGTCCGGACTAGAGATCTTGGATCCGGCCAAGGAGTTGGAGCAGGAACCGAACATGCCGGCCGCACACTTGGCATCCCGGTTTGACGCTCAAGGTCCCAACTTCAATTGCTTGACCGCCTGCGCGGCCAGCAGCCAAGCCGTGGGGGAAGCCACCGAGATTATCCGTCGCAACGAAGCGGATGTGATGCTCGCTGGAGGGACCCACAGCATGATTCACCCGTTTGGTGTTACGGGGTTCAACCTTCTGACAGCGCTTAGCGAAAGCAATGAGGAGCCGACGCGGGCGAGTCGACCCTTCGACGCCAAACGGAACGGTTTTGTCTTGGGCGAAGGCTCCGCGATGGTCATCCTGGAGGAACTGGAATCGGCCAAATCCCGTGGGGCCACGATCTATGGTGAAGTGGCCGGTTATGGGACGACGGCAGACGCTTATCGGATCACGGACATCCCACCTGACGGTCACGGCGGTATTGCGGCCATGCGAATGGCGATTGCCGATGCAGCACTGAATTTGGAAGACATCGGTTACGTCAATGCCCATGGTACCAGCACCAAGGTGAATGACCGCGTGGAATCCAAGGCGTGTCGTGAGGTCTTTGGTGAGCGGGCGATGAGCGTTCCCGTTAGCAGCACAAAAAGCATGATGGGGCATCTCATCGCCGCTGCTGGCGTCACGGAGATGATCGTTTGTCTGATGGCGATTCGTGAGGGCGTCTTGCCGCCGACAATCAATTACGAGAACCCCGACCCGGATTGCGACTTGGACTACGTTCCGAACGAGCCCCGTGAAACTCGCATCGATCACGCGTTGAACAACAGTTTTGGCTTTGGTGGGCAGAATGTCACACTTTGTGTGAGTCGATTTGAATAAGTGCCCAGTCACGGGTTGCGTGCGATAGAATCAGAGTGCTCATTGAGTCTCTTCTCGCCACCACAATTCGATCGATGAAGCCCTCTTCCATGCAGCCAATCGCGCGGTCGCGATTGCTACCTCGTATCTCGTTTCGCCTTGTGATGTTTCTGACGGCCCTTGCTGCGGGCGGTTCCGCTGTTGCGCGTGCCGCGGGTGATGGGGGCGTCTTGGCGAAGGCAATGGTCACCATCATGCTGGTGCTGGCCTTTTTCTTCTTGGCCTCGACCCTGAGCTATTTGTTGGCGTGGACCATTGCCCGCATTGCGGTCGGTCGTGCGGATAACAGCCTGAAAGGCAATCCCTTTTCAAAGGACCAATTGCCACCGCAGGTCATTCGTCCGAGAGAACCTGGCGTATGAGGCGTCAGTGCGGATGGATGTCATTCGTCGTCGGATGGGTCTGTTTACCCATGCCCTTGGTGGCGCTGGAACGAACGTCCGGATCCGACGTTTCGGACGAGATTGGCATGGATTTCTTGCTCACGGGACAGAACGAACAAATCACGCTTCCGCTTGCAAACGCGCCTGCGCCAGGCGGCAACACGCTCGGATATCGCGTGACCGTCACGCTGCCCTCGAATCGAGGCACAGCGTCACAGCGTTTGGAAGCCACGTTTGAGTCATTGACGGGCCCGACCACGCGTCAGTTCGAGCTGACGATCAATCTCATCCCGCTGCCTGGCGGACACGTGTTGCCGGATTCCGCCGTGCAGTCTCGGGTCCGCTTGGCAGTCCCGGAAGGCGCGACGTCTTTTCAATCGGTTCATCATCTTCCAAAGCTTTCCTTCGGGAATCATTACCGAGTGGTTTTGCAAGAGGATGGTCGAACACCCCCGGCGTGCCGCGGGATTGTGGGCCAGCCCTTTCCGGAAACGCGAAACACGGATGATGCTTATTTGGGCGTCGAAAGCCGATTTCGAGTGGTGGCAGTCGGATCGCCTCGCGACGACTGGTTGATTGACGATGTGGAGTCACTCGCCGTGTTGGCGCAAGTCTTGGTCTCAACTCGTTTGGAATCCCCCGCGGAAAGGCTGCTTCAAGACGGGAGGATTCCGGAATGCGGTTTAGAGCTGCAGTGTGCACCGGAGCAATCTTTTCCGACGGACTGGCGATCCCTGGGATCGGCTAGCGTGGTGTTGGTGCCGTCCTTCGTTTGGAATCAATGGCGTGCTGAGAGTGACCTGCGATACGAAGCGCTTCTGAATTGGATGATGTCCGGTGGCATGGTGGTGGTTCGCCAGGCGGATGGCGGACCCTTGGAACGCGATGACGAGCGACCGTTGGGTGCGTGGCCCTTGTCATTGGAATCCAGGACGAACACCGACCACTGGGCTGATGCGCTCGAGGCGATGATTTCGTACCAGAAGGACGTCGTAGCAAGGGGTCGATTGAATCTGCCAACGTACAGCGGACTGCAAGAGGAACTCCGAACGCTTGAGTCACTGGCGCGAATCGCACAAGCAATGCCCGGAGGGCAGACGCGTGGGTTTCAAAGCCAGCTGACCGAACAACTGGATGCATCCAAGTCCATCGATCCCGAGAAGGAGATTGTGCTGAAACCGGTCGGACCGGGGATTTTGTTTCAGGCAATGAGTGAGGCTGGGATCGGAATGACAGCGGTGCACTGGTGGTTGGTCCGAGACCTCGGCGCCTTGCGCGCGCGTCGGCTTGTACGGGAGGGCGTTGAACCTGTCTTGGGTAGCAGGCGATTTGATCAATGGCTGCTGACCGGTGTTGCTCAGCCACCGGTCTACACCTTCATGGGCCTTCTCACAGTGTTCGTCATCGTCGTTGGCCCGATTGCGTACCGAAAAACCGCACGGTCGGGCCGCGTGTATTTGATGTTTCTGTTGGCGCCACTCATGGCGTTGGTGACAACCGGATTACTGTTGGTCTATGGCGTTGTAGCAGACGGATTTGGAACGCAGGCGCGCGTGCGGCAGATCACCTGGCTGGATCGCAAACATCGCCAGGCGGTAACTCGCAGTCGTTCCACGTATTTTGCCGGGATTCGTCCGTTTGGCGGTTTGAAGTTCGCGGCCACCGATCAAGTGACGGTCTTTCCCGACAACGAATCACGGAGTTGGGAGTCGCGCCGTGATGACGGTTTTGTGGTGCGGGGCGTCGCGACTGTCGACGAGGACGGCTTGAATCTGAGCGACGGTTTCCTTCCGAGTCGACGTCAACGTCAGTTTGTCACGATGCATGTTCATCATGAATGGCCCGAGAGAGAGACGAAGCCGAGCGAGAACGGTCCCAGTCAGATTCGCAACCCGACCCCGTGGGTGATCCGAGACGTGATCTTTCGCAACGGACAAGGGCAATACTTTACCGTGGAACGTTGTGATGTGGACTGCGTGAGTGACGGCGTTGCGATCACGGCGCGCGAAGCGAGCAAGCAACTAGGTGAACTCTACAAGCGAGAGTGGTTGGTTTCTTCGGTTGTGAACAACCAATCGAACAACAACTCCTTCTTTCGACGTCGTACTCGTGGCGAGACCCTGGATGTATTGAGTGAGCTGTTGGCGACCATCGATTCAGTCGCCAAGCCTGCGGAGGGCTTGTTCGAGCACGAGTTGCAGCTGCGAATGCAGTTGAACGCCCGCCTTCCGCTGAATTCCT
The DNA here is from genome assembly GCA_039189905.1 of Planctomycetota bacterium. Classification (GTDB taxonomy): domain Bacteria; phylum Planctomycetota; class Planctomycetia; order Pirellulales; family Pirellulaceae; genus Rhodopirellula. Next base: position 2,240 of record JBCCYK010000130.1, on the reverse strand, counting down.
TCATTGCTTTGGCTGAGGTCACACCTGATGCCATCGCGGTCGATGGAGCCGAGATTCGGGAGAGCATTCACTTCGTGATGGGGGACCGATAGATGGCTGCGGGAAGCGAAGTGGAACCGCTGGTCGTCCCACCCGTTCATGGTGGCGATGACGACTGCATTGAGATTCGCCGTTTGCATCGATTCTTCGGGAAGACCAAAGCGGTCAACGACATTTCGTTTCACGTTCAACGGGGACACGTGTTTGGCTACATCGGTCCCAACGGGGCGGGTAAAACGACATCCATGCGAATCTTGGCAACGCTGGACCTTCCCAGCTTTGGCGACGCCTTTGTGGACGGCTTTTCAGTCATCAATGATCCGGAAAGAGTTCGACGACGTTTGGGGTTCATGCCGGACGCATTTGGCACGTACCGCGATGTGAATTGTCTGGAGTACCTGGATTTCTTCGCGCGTGCCTATGGTTTGATGGGGTCCGAACGCCAGCGCCGGCTTGATGAGGTGTTGGCATTCACTGGCACGAACAAAATGAAGGACAAACCGATCCGTGGGCTCAGCAAAGGCATGAAGCAGCGCTTGTGCTTGGGGCGTGCCCTGATTCACGACCCTTCCGTGATGATTCTGGATGAACCGGCGGCTGGTTTGGATCCAAGGGCTCGCATCCAACTCAGGCAGATGATTCGTCGCTTGGCAGATGCGGGAAAAACGATTCTGATCAGCAGCCACATCCTGACGGAACTGGCCGAGGTCTGTGACAGCGTCGGGATCATCGAACAAGGCCGACTCTTGGCCACGGGATCGGTGGATGAGATCCAACAACAACAAAAACAAACGCGAGAACTGACGGTTCGAATCTTGGAGCGTTCGGAGGCTGCCGCCGCCGTGATCGCGGATCGACTCGACTTGGAACTGGAGATTCCCACCGTGGAGTCCGCGTCGAAGCTTTCTGAGGCCACTCCCGGCACCGCAAACCGTCAAGGCGCGACCACCGAGACGCCTGATGTCACTGGGACGGTTGTAGCAAGTGGAAAACGGGTGATCGTCGACGGGATGCTTCTGCGTTTTCCCTTCCAGGGTGACTTGGCCGACCAGGCGGCCCTGGTGGCCTGGATGGTGGGTGAAGGGTATCCCGTGGCCGAAGTGACATCGCACAAGAAGAGCTTGGAAGATGTGTTTCTCCAAGTGACCGAGGGCCTCGTCCAGTAACGACCCTGGCCGCATAGTCGGCACAATCGATACGGTATCCAGCCGCGAACGAGTCGAAACGCTTCGCAAGAGCGTCCCGCGTGTCTAGCCTAGGGTTGGCGCTTGTACTGCGATTCACCCGTTCGGCGTGGGCAGCGTTCGTCTGCTTGAGTCCCGACCCGTCGCTGGGTTTTCCAAACGCTGCTTCTTTTCTCGTTCTTTCGTTGTCTTCGTCAAGAGTTGTGCTGTGAAGTATCTGGTCACCGGCGTCGCAGGTTTCATTGCCAATGAAGTGGCTCATCAGCTGTTGCGGGCTGGCCATGAGGTCGTTGGCGTCGACAACGTGAATGACTACTACGATGTGCGACTCAAAGAACATCGCTTGTCACGCTTGGATGCTGTCGGTGGCCCATTTGCGTTCGAGCGGCTCGACATCGAAGATCGTGACGGCGTGGGCGAGTTGTTTGGGCGTCATCGTTTCGATGCGGTACTGAACTTGGCTGCACGCGCGGGAGTGCGCTACAGCATGGAGAACCCGCACGTCTACATGACGACGAATGCCATGGGTAGCTTGAACCTCATGGATGCGATGCACCGCAACGGTGTTAGGAAGTACGTCTTGGCTTCGACGTCATCGCTTTATGCGGGCCAACCGATGCCCTTCCTGGAGTCACTTCCAGTCAACACGCCGATCTCACCGTATGCGGCCAGCAAGAAGGCTGCCGAGGCGATGGCGTACTCCTATCACCATCTCTACGATCTGGATGTATCTATCTGCCGCTACTTCACCGTTTATGGCCCCGCTGGTCGTCCTGACATGTGTGTGTTTCGCTTCATTCGCTGGATTGATGAAGGGATCCCGATTGAGCTCTTCGGTGATGGAGAGCAGTCACGCGACTTCACATATGTCAGTGATATCGCCGCCGGAACCATCGCGGCGATTAAGGAGGTCGGGTACGAGATTATCAACCTGGGCGGAGGGGGCACGCCTGTTTCGCTCAATGAACTGATTTCCGGTTTAGAAGAAAGGCTTGGGAAAAAGGCAACTATCAATCG
>JBCCYK010000129.1:0-17996 GCA_039189905.1 Planctomycetota bacterium | reverse complement strand
GCCCTCCCCGGCCACGCTGACGCGGGCCGACCCTCCCGCGGCAAGCCGCGGGAGGGTGATCTTGTTTTAGTTGCGTTTCAGTGGTGGCGATCGAACCGGCTCAAGCGCTGCGACGGCGACCTCGGCCGGGCGTGGCCTCGGTCGAGGGGTCTAGCAGGGAAGGCTGTCGCGGTTGTTCGTTTGCCAGCCAACCGCGTTCACGCAGCTCACGTCGTGCACGTCGCAGGAGTTCATCGCGAACGTCGTTGGCTTGATGAGCATCTTCGATCCAAACATGGATCTCCAGTCGCTGTGTTTGCTTGGCGACGCATACCAAGGTCACCTGGGGACCGGGCGACTGGAGAACAGGGGTGATGTCAGACGCCCAATCAATCAGCATGCGTCCCACGTCGATCGTGCGGACGTCACGCGTGACCGTGATTTCGATGGCGACGGTGGTCAGCTTGCCGGCCCCACGCCAGTTGGTGACGTCTTCGCTCAGGAACTTCTTGTTGGGAATCTGAAGCTGTTTTCCATCATCGCCGGTCAAGAAGGTTGTTCGCAGTGTTTGAGCGCTGATGCGTCCGCTGACTTTTCCCACCGTGATGCGATCGCCCACGTTCACCGGGCGACCGAAAAGCACGACCAGACCACCCAGCAAGTTGCGAACGACGTCCTGTAGACCAAATCCAATGCCAACCGTGATGCCTAACATCAGCCACTGAATCGTGGACCACTGAAGCCCGATCATGCGACACGCGAAAAAGCAGCCCGTCGCGAACACGGCGAGACGACTTGCCACGAGCAATAAGTGCTCCATGCCTTCGTCATAATCCACCCGTTGCAGAATCAAAACATCGAAGACATTCGGCAAGAGACGTGCGAGTTGGATTGTGAAAAAGAGGATGGCCAGGGTGGCCATCAGGTGAGCCAGCGTGATGTCGGTGGTCGTGGTGACCGAGGCAGCAAGCGACAGTGTGTCGTTGGGCGCATTGGCCGTCGCCGGAGAGGCAACCTCGTCCGCAATCGTCCAAAGAACCGGGTTGGCCAATCGGTTTTGCGGGACGACGTCACGCCACAGGACGATCGCAATCGCGACAACGCCCACGGCCACCGCACACTGCAATAGGAATGCGATTTGATGCTTCAACCTGACCTGGGTTTCATTGACCGCGATCGGTTCCGCGTTCTTGGGTACCAATCCATACTCGTCATATTCCGGGGCTTGGTACGTTCCCGTTAAACGCTGCCAAGCGTTTGCTAAGAGGATGCGGCCGACCTTCCATGCCAAACCAATGGAAATCACAACGATGCCACTTAAGATCGCACGCTTCAGGAGTTCATTGGCCGTGTTCCCATAGCCAAGTACAGCTAGAACAGCCATCACCAAAGGAAAGCCAACACCCAAGGCATACCAGAGGTGACTGAAGCCACCGGCGAGACGTCCGGCAAAAGCATCGATTGATTCGCAGAGAAACCCTTTGCCTGGTCGCAGTGCGAGGTGTCCGAAGATCAACAGGACGAGCATTGCGACGAGAAACGCGAAGCGACCCAGAGACGCCTGCCACATGCCATGGTCGAGCTCTCCTAGCAATGTGATCCCCGTCGCACCGGGAACGAAGAGCATCGCCATGAACGTCAACATCCGAAAAGCGCGCTGACGAGTGGGGATTTCTTGATTCAGGTGTTTGTCGACCAAGCCGAGTGGCCGAAGCAACTGTCGAGCGAGCTCCAAGGCCAAAGCCACCAAGCAGCCCGCTCGTAGCGCTTTGCCCGTTTGAAGGAGCGTCTCGGAGACAAACCGGCTTTCCATCCAACGCACCATTGCGAAACCAAGAAGCGGAAGAAGAACCGCGATGGCAAGCGTCAGCGTGGCGGCGCTTGCCAGTCGAGCCTCCCCCGCTCGTCGGAGCCGCTTGCCGGATCCGATGTCTTGGAGCGTCCTCTTCAAACGCCATCGTAGGACGACGATCGCTAGTAAGCCGATAATCAAGGCGACCCCTAGCAAGGGATCCCTTGCGAGTTTCTGATTGATGTCGCGCCCGAGCTGTCGCGTGTGTCGGAATTCCATGATGGCGGCCAATCCGGAGCGACCGTCAACCAAATCCGCCATGCCCAATGTGTCACCACTGCGGATCCAGATCACATGCTGTTGAATCAGCTTGCGAAAATCCTGGGCCGTTTCCAAGCTGGCGGAGGCTGCTGAATCCAACGCGTCGAGATCGTGATGATATAGGCGGTAGTCCTGCTTCAGTTGTGTTGCCAGGAGTGAACGCTGATGAAGCAGGTGTTGTTCCGCCTGCGTCGCATCTCGTGAGACGGTTTCCGACAGAGTCCAGGCCAACAGCTCCATGGGGTCACCCACGGTGACTTTCGTGGGAATCAGCTCGAGCTCAAGAGCTGCTTGTTGCGTTCGACGCAATTCAGTGCGTGCGAATTGGGTCTCGTTGTCTTGAGTCTGCCAGTAGTCCAGTTGCTGTTTCTGATGCTGCAGCAGCAGTCCAATGGTTGGAGTCAGACCATACTCCATCAACTTCTCATTGACCGATTCGTAATCCGATCGAATTTGAAAGAGCTTCTGCTCTGCGATCAACAAGCGGTTTCGCAATTCGCTGCGATCTTGGGTCAAGCGAACAAGTTCTTCCGCCAAACTTGCATTTCGAAGCGCGAGCGTCTGCACGCTCAGGTCCATCGTTTCCGCGAGCCGACGGTTGCGGTCGGAGACAGAACGAGCGAGCTCGGCTAGCGTTAGCTGCGTGGACTCGAAGGGAGAGTGGTCGCGGTTGCGATTCGAATCACGCCAAACCGCGGTCGTCGACGCCAAGCGACCGACGTTTGACGGATTGGCCTGGGACGCAAGAATAGGTTGCGGCGTCGTGCGCTGGTTGGACGTTGCGAACCGCGCCGGTGCTGGCGTGATTTTCGATGTGACAGCACGGGGAGTGTCATTTATCCGAGGCAGGTTCTGGCGGCTGGAGGTTGAGTCCACCAGGGGCGGTGCCGTGAGCTGTCCTGTTGGTTCTGGCCAAGAAGGGGGGCTCTTCGCGGCGGGGATCGTTGCCTCCGGACCAACGAGTCGACGACCGGAGTCTTGGCCGATCACCCGTTGGTCGATGATCCGAGCTCCCGGTGGTAGTCCCTGGGTGATCATGGACCCGTTTGGATGGGGTGAACCCGGAATGACGCCTTGCACACGTGAGGGTTCCGGCGTTGACCAGATGACCCGGCCCTGACTCATCGCAGATTCAGGGTCCGCGAGACCGCAAACCATCAGGTTCACCAGGATGATCAGACAGTTGCGGTTTAGACCGGACATATTTGCCCCGGGGAGGGAACGGGATTCGCCACGGTCCTCTCATACGAATCCCAGGCCGCCCGCGTCAAGATTCATGTTTCACGCGGCGACAGTCGTCGCATCGCTCCGAGATGGGATTTCGCTAGTATTCCGTCGCAGCTTGGTTCTCGGGTAGCGGAACTCGCCAAGAGTTTCGGCCTGCCCAAGAGAGCCGAAAGACTTGGCATCTTTCGATACCGATGGAACCGAAGATTGAGCTGCGGCGGCTTACGACTGTTCCGTCAACTTAAATAGTGGGGTAGGCATCCTGCCTGCCATCGGGCATGGGACACGGCGAATCACAGGCTGGAAGCCTATGCCACGACGTCGCACCAACCCTAAAACTAAATATCTGGACGGAGCACTAGGATGCGGCGTAAGTCCTTACGGTATCGAATCGTTCGGTCAGGTTTGGCGATCCGGCGTCAGCTCAGATAGCTCATTCAGGCCTTCGTCGATCGTTTTCCCACCGAAACGACAGGCGTGATAGCGGTTGAGAAACTCAAGAGCAGCGTCGTGAACTGACACTGACGCATCGCTCTGCAGGCGAAGCATCACTTCCTCATCCGTTTCCCATGGCTCAACAACAAACCCGTGGGATTGAAGGGCGGCCAAGTAACGCTGGTAGACCGCGAGAAGTCGATCATCGACCAGGCTGTCGACCACTCGATGACGCTTGGTGGTTTGAGCACGCGTACGACGGATGAAGTGGGTGACCAGAGCTGCGGCGAGCAACCAAAACCAAGGCGATGAGCAAAGCATGCGAATGGCAACCAAGGGTTGGCTGCGGGCGATTCTCCAAAGCCGAACAAGATGAGAACGGATCGCGCGCAGCGTGGCGACCAGCAGATTCGGCTGTTCGTCGTGTTTGAGAACTTGGAGCAGCGAACCAGGTGGCGTTGGGTCAAATGGGATGAAGCGTTGTTGGGTTGCGTCCCAAACTTCCACCCATGCGTGGGCGTCTCGTTGTCGAACGAGGACTCGGCCGCTAACGGGGTTCACTTCGCCCGGAACGTAGCCTGAGACAACGCGTGCCGAGACGCCCTGCGTTCGCAGCATCAGCGTCATCGCGCTAGCAAAGTAGACGCAATAGGCTGGCCGGCGTTCGACCACCAATGTCACCAGAGGATGTTTGTCGCCTTCAAGATCCGTCGTTAGCGAGTATTCAAAGTTCTGATGGAAGAAGCGTTGAATCGCACGCGCTTTTGCCAGGGGCGTTGCGTTCTCTCCCGCGATTTCGTTGGCGTGAAAGCCGAGTGTTTCGGCAAGCTCGTTGGGTACTGATAGCAGATCGAGTTTCGTGATGTCTTCCCTACCGAGTTTCTCCTCACGCTGGCCGCTTAACACAACGACGGGTCCCAATGGGTCTCCCTGATAAATCCAACCTCCAATCCGTTTGGCGTCGGCGTTCGCAATCGTCGTTGTTCCGGCGGGCGTTGGAAGAACGCCCGCATTCTCTTGCAGGAAGAACAGCTCAACTTCCCTTTCCACGTCATCCAGACCCGCAGGAGCCGGGTTGGATTCCTGGATCATCGGAAGCGATGACGTCCACCGATAACCGTCGAATGAATCCATCACGCGCGTTCGCAGGTAGCCAGTCAACTCCGACATCTCCAAGACGGGTTGCAACGATTCCTGGATGTCACTCCTCGAACTCACCACAACGCTGTTGCCCAGACCCGTGGTCCCACGGAACGAGGAGTCACCTGATCCGAAGGACCGCATCGAATGCATGAAGAGGCGGTCGATCCTGGCTATGCCCCAAGCGATTCCCCGAGTCGACGGAACGAGTAACGCCAGAAAGAGACCGATGCTTGCGAGGGTGCGGATCCGGACTCGCTTGAGGCCTGCCATCTGCAGTGCCGCGATCAGTGATGTTCCCAAGAACGCCACCAACAGGAGGCGCAGATTCCCACTCATCACTGTCTTGCCGGAAACGGTGATCAAGGCCCACGCCCACACCCAACTGGCGGTCGTTTTGTCGGCTGCTATTGCCAAACAAACTCCCGCGATGGCCATCCCCGTGATCGCCGCCGCCGCAACCGGCGGCAAGGGACCGGCGGTGACATCGGCAGAGGGAATGATCAGGCCGACCAAAAGACCGACGCCCAAGGTGACGTACCAGCGGCGCGATGTGGTTGCGACCGTCCCATCACGCACCATGACCGCCAAGATCACCAACATCGCGGGGATGACCAACAACCATCGGTCTAGCGCAATGGCATGGAAGAGCAACGCGCACAGGATCGGCACGGATCTCAAGCAACGTTCGGCTCGTTTATGCCTAGGACTCACTCACGACCTCGACCCATTCCGAGGGCGCCAAGCCATCGCCGCGCGTGTTGGGTTTGACGCATAGGACGCGAATCGCGATTCCATGAGCCCTCAATCGCTCGACCAGCTCTCTTCGCCTCGCATCCCAATCCATCATCACCAAGATCACGGCGGATAACTGTTGTGACTCCGGAATCAATGCCGTTTCCAGCGCCGAAAGATCCAGTTCCCGACCGGCCTCGATCCCAGCCAAGACTTCCAGGATGTTGTCCAGTCGAGCGATCGCGCGGCCCGCTCGAAAATGATGGACCTCATCACCGGCCGCGAAGATGTCAACGATATAGTCTTTCCTGGCCAGCGCGTCGGCGATTCCCGCGGTGAGTGAAACGGCGCGCTCCAGCCGGACTTCGTCTCGGGCTCGTGGTGCTTCGACATCCAAGACCACCGCCAAACGGACAAAGTACTCCTCCTGATACTCACGGGCGATCAGCCGTCCGACGCGTGCGCTGGATGGCCAGTGAATGTCACGGATGCGATCTCCCTGGCGCCATTCTCGCGTGCCTAGGAACTCCGTTGACTCACCCACCCGAGACGCAACCGCGATGCCGCCGGGTTGGTGGTTCTGCGAATGTGGGACGTCCAACTCGCGGACCTCGGTGACCTTCGGATAAACAATCAAACGATCCGTCCGCCTTGATTTGCTTCCCGCCTTGATCAACCCGGACGGAAATGTCGTCGCCCCCTGGAGGCGATCCAAGATGAAATGATCGCGGCTCAGGCAACGCAAGCTTAAAGTGACCGACTTGGTCTCGCCAGGATCAAGCAGCTCGATGCGAGGTGCTTCGCCAAGCGGCCTCAGGTCCGGCGGCAAACGACGTTCTTCAATCAACAGGTTGCGAATGGTTCGACGACCCACATTCGTCGCATCGACCCGGTACTGGTACGTCTCGCCCGCGGTTGGGTAGGCATGGATGTGCCGCATGACTTTCAGTCGAGGCCGAAAGAAGTGCCCCACGATGCCAGCCAGGATCAGCGACGACATGCAGAATCCAAAACACAGGTTCAACGACTCCGTGACGCTCCCAACCAGCATGGTTCCTGAAAGGCTCAGACCCCATAGCACCGCCCGTCCGGCCGGCGTGAACTCACCGCGATAGAAGTCATCCAACCAACGCACCAAGCCGTTCTCGAGTGGCGGGCTGAAAAACGACCAACGTTTTCGACGGGTCATCGGGGTACTTTCAACTTGCCGAGGATCTCCTCGATCAGGGCCTGTTTCTCGGTGCCGGCGTACTTGGCTCGCGAGTCCAAGATCAAGCGGTGTGCCAGCACCGGGCATGCCAATCGCTTGACATCATCCGGAACCACATAGTCGCGGCCACGCACCAACGCGTAGGCGCGCACCAGACGGGTGTACTGCAGCGATCCACGAGTCGAGACGCCAAGACGCACGGCGGGATGGTTTCGCGTTGCCGCAACGATCCTGAGCAGATAGCGCATCACCGTCTCCTCAATGGCAACCCTTTCGGTGGTGTCCTGCAACGCGACGATCTCCCGTACCCCCGTGACCGCTTGTAAGTCTTGAAGCGGGTGCCCTTCGCGCTGTGCTGTGAGAATCTGTAGCTCCTCGTCTTCCGTCACATAACCCAAGCTCAACCGTACCATGAAACGGTCGAGCTGCGCTTCGGGAAGCGGGTAGGTGCCATGGAACTCCACGGGGTTTTGAGTGGCAATGCACAGGAAAGGGGACTCCAGCGGATGGGTCGTCCCGTCGACCGTGACCTGCTGTTCCGCCATCGCTTCCAGGAGCGCCGACTGAGTGCGAGGCGACGCACGATTGATCTCGTCGGCCAGCAGCACGTTGGCAAAGATGGGGCCAGGATTGAAGTGAAACGTGCTTTCTTGTGGGTTCAGAATGGAAGTACCGACGATATCCGCGGGCAATAAATCCGGTGTGAATTGCACGCGATTGAATTGGCAACCGGATGAGACCGCCAAGGCCTTTGCAAGCGTCGTCTTACCCGTCCCCGGAATGTCTTCCAGCAACGCGTGACCTCGCGCCGCCAAGCAACTCAACAGCAGCTCAATGGAATCCTGCTTCCCCTGGATCACACGCTGCAAACTATCCCTTAGCTTCTGAAGCAATGCATTTGCGTTCGTTGACGACATGGGAGCTTGCACCAAGAGAATCTCCTTTTCACAGACTGACGGGTCCAAGGACAAGTAACCCCCTACAGGCTAGCTGTCATGGTCATTCTCTGTCCGCGATTGCGCCAGAATGCCATAAGAGGAGATGTAGCCGATACGTGACGAGCCGCAATGGGATCAAGGATGTCAACTCATTCGTCGTAGACACGAACCGAATGGCTTCTTTCTACGTTTCGTCTTGCTTCGGAGTTCTGAACATGCAATTGACCCACCGACTTCCGCTTGCTGCGATGATTGTGGTCTCGTTGAGCGTCCATTGCTCGGGCGTGGAGTTCGAGAACAGCCTTTTTCGGGTCAATTTCAGCACGGAGCCCCATGTCATCATTGACGCGGACGGTGCGTCGGGGGCTGCCAGCGTCACCAACTTTAGCAAGACCGCGGATGCCGTTGAGATCGTCCAACACGAGGGTTCGATGGTCAACATGTTGGAGGCGTTGGACGACGAAACGCGAAACAAGATTTACGACGGCAGGGTCGCCGCGATGCAGCAAGCATTCGGAGCGGAGAACACAAAGGCAAACCCAATCCAGGTGCAAGGGTTGAAGGGCGTTGAGATCACGTGTCAATCGCCCGAACGTGGGGCTTCGTTCTCACGAAGTGTCATTGCCGGTCACTACGTTTTCCATCTGATGATGATTTTCACGCCCGATCAGAAGGTCGACCATCAACAGGTGGCTGACTTTTTCGACTCCTTCGTGATTCTGGATGATTCCGAGAATCGAGCCGACGCCTTCAACATCATCGCTGACAAGGGCAAGCGATTCAGAGGATTGGCCTTGCCCAATGTGCGAGGGTTTTCGCACACGCTCCCGGGTTCGACTGAGAAGGTCGAGTGGTATCTCTCGCGAAAGGAAGGTCAGCTCTTCGGCATCTTGGTTGCTGAGTTTCCGGGACGGGCGGGTGATGAGATCAACGAATTTACCGCAGCGAGAAACGCGGCTCGCATAGCGGGTACACAGCTTGGCAAAGCGTTTAACGAGGTCTCGGTCCGAGACGATGAGTCCCCGTGGCGCGATCAAGCCTATCAAAGTGGCGACAAGTCACACGAATTGGCTTTGAAGGTCAGAACCGTGGGGGAACGCGTTTTCATTGCCATGGCGAGCGGTCCGTCCGCGACATTCGGCAGTGACGAACAGAAGGAATATCTCCAGCGATTCAAAGTGCTAGTTGAGTAGGTCTCTTTTTTATCGGTGTCCGAATGTATGGATTGGTACTGCCAACGGTCCCTTTGTGAGCCACTCCCGCCTGCACCGCGATAGGTTCACGAGTAAGCTGACAGCAGCTAGCCCTTGTACGTTGCCAAGAAAGACTGCCCGCTTTGATGATGAACTTCATGTCATTCGATTGGGGATACCTGTTTCGACATTCGTTGCGTGCGATATTGCTGAGTGTTGCGTTGCTTCCGGCCAACCTGCGGGCAGAAGAACGGGAGTTTGATGAGGTCATTGCGAAGGTTCAACCTTCCGTCACGACGATCCGGGTCCAAGGGCGCGATGGGGAAGAAGCGGGTATCGGAACCGGATTCGTCATCGATAGCGCGGGGATCGTTGCGACCAATTTCCACGTGATCAACGAGGGACGTGCGTTTACCGTCGATTCCGCTTCTGGCGAAAGATTGGATGTCTTGGCCGTGGAGGCGTCCGACGTTAACCGCGACCTGGCTCTCATCCGCGTGGACAATCGAGCGGCAAAGTTGCCCGCGCTTGAGCTAGCCACAAATGCCGACACTCCCCAAGGCCTGCGAGTCCTCGCATTCGGGAATCCGCATGGGTTGGAGAACAGTGTCGTCGAGGGAATCGTTTCCGCGACTCGGGAGATCGAGGGACGGGACTTTCTGCAACTCGCGATGCCTGTGGATCCAGGTAACAGCGGGGGCCCCCTGGTTGACGTGAAGGGACGAGTGCATGGAATTATCAACATGAAGTCCGCGATCGATGAGAACCTGGGTTTTGCGATTCCGATTGAGCAACTGACTGATCTGGTGGATCACCCCAATCCGATCCAAATCTCCCGCTGGGTCAAGATCAACAAGATTGATGAGCAACGCTGGACACCCTTGATGGGCGCCAACTGGCGTCAACGCGGAGGTCGACTTTTGGTCAGCGGCCTCGGGGATGGTTTTGGTGGCCGATCGCTGCTCCTGTCTAAAGCTAAGGTTCCCGAGGCGCCCTTTGAAATTGCGGTGCGCGTTCGTCTTGACGATGAGTCCGGTGCCGCTGGGTTGGTCTTCCATAGTGATGGTGACAACAAGCACTATGGCTTCTATCCCAGCGGAGGGCGATTGCGGCTTTCCTGCTTTCTCGGTCCTTCCATCTAGTCCTGGCAGGTGCTGGAGGAGATTGAAAGCGAACACTATCTCCCAGAACAGTGGAACCATCTGCGGGTGCGTGTCGAGGAGAAGCAGATCCTTTGCTTTGTGAACGGACACCAGGTCATCGAGTCGAAGGACCACCAGTTGAGCAGCGGTCGTGTCGGGCTCGCGAAGTTTCGAAACACGCGTCCCGAGTTTTCTGGCTTTGAAGTTGGGCAGCGCTTATCAGCTCCTCAGATAAGCCAGGAAGCGAAACTTGCGCTTGAATCGCTCGAGGTGTCGATGACGAATTTCGAGGCTTCCGGCGCGGACCAGCTGGAAGGTTTGGGCACGTCCGGTGCCCTTAGCTCGCGCGAGCTCATTCGTCGTGCAAGACTTCTCGAACAACAAGCGGATCAACTTCGGCAATTGGCTTCGGATGCCTTACGTGCGGAAACGATTGCGTCAATCCGCAGCCTCAAGGAACTCCCCGCGGATGAACAGCTGCTTCAAGGTGCCTTCCTGATCGCGAAACTCGACAACCCGGATCTCGACATCCCGTCCTACCTGGATCAGGTCCAGTCGATGGTCATGGAGATTCGGGCCGGATTGGATGATAGCGCCTCGCCAGTGGATACGCGCCGTGCGCTGCACCAATACCTGTTCGAGGAGAACGGATTTCATGGAAGCAGATTCGACTACTACCACGCGGCGAACAGTCATCTCAACCGCGTGATGGACGATCGCGAGGGTTTGCCGATCACCCTCGCCGTACTCTATCTGGAACTTGGTCGACGGCTGGGACTGAAGCTCGAGGGGATTGGACTGCCAGGCCATTTCGTTGTCGGCCACCAACTTGGTGACGATACAACCCAGTTGATCGATGTCTTTGACCGCGGCAAACTTCTGGGCCAGCGCGATGTTCGAGAGCTGGTTCGCGCGCATACGGCACGGAACCTCAGGGATTCCGACCTGACACCAAGCGATGACGCTGCCATTCTCACGCGGATGCTGAACAACCTGGTCGGCATCGCCGGACGCAACAACGATGGGGAATCCATGTTGCGGTATTGTGATGCCTTGGTCGCCATCCATCCTCAGCAATCTCAGACGCGACTGATGAGAGCCCAGGTTCGCGCGATGACCGGCCGCAGCACCTTGGCGATGCAGGATCTTGAGCGCCTCCAGCAGGATCCGTTGTCCCAAGCGGATCGAGAACGGGTCGATCGCCTCTACCATCAGCTTCTCGATCGGTAACTCCGAGTCGTCGCAGCACGCTCCAACCTCACGGGCCAGATGAGTGAACGCATGAACACACTCCGAGAGTGCGGCATTTTTTTGTGTCAGATGGCTGCGAAGAGAGACTGAAAGAGTCGTCCTTTCCACCCGCGAGACCGCCCGATGGATGCATGCCGTTCGAATTGCCCCACGGATTCTGAGTTATCGGAATACGCTCTCGGCAAGCTCGCCGGTGAGCGAAGCCGACTGATCGAAGTTCAACTCGATCGCTGTGCGCAATGCCAGGAGCGCCTCCAACAGATTGACGACCGAGAGGATTCCCTCGTCAGCTCGCTGCGCTGCGAACCGATTGAATCGAGCTCCGATGCGGTGATCGAGGCGATGGTTGAGGATTTCACCCTGAAGACTCGGATCTCAGGTCAACCAATCCAGGCGTTTCGCGATACGGACCCGCTTGAGAATCGTTTGCTGGGACGATACCAGCTTCATGATCTGATCGGTCGCGGCGGGATGGGGAGCGTGCTTCGTGCGACCCACGTGGAGCTGGAGAAGGAAGTCGCGGTCAAAGTGTTGTCTGATGACCAGATGCGCAATGCGGACGCCGTTGCAAGATTCCGACGCGAGATGAAGCTTCTTGGCAAGCTAAGTCATCCCAATGTGGTCAACGCATCCGATGCAGGGGTGGAAGATGGCGTTTGCTTTCTCGCGATGGAGTTGATCGATGGACTCGACCTGTCAAAGGTCGTGATGCGTTCTGGGCCCTTGCGGATCGCCGACACTTGCGAAGTGGTGCGTCAAGTCGCCGTGGGATTGCAACACGCGCACGAGCACGGACTAGTACACCGTGACATGAAACCATCCAACATCATGCTGACGCGCTCAGGACGTGTGAAAGTGATGGATCTTGGATTGGCTCGACTCACACAGGGGGAGACAGAGTCTGCGGGCGCTTCCCATGGTCTGACGCTGTCAGGACAGATCATGGGGACCGTCGACTATATGTCACCCGAGCAGGTCGCCAATTCGCATGCGGCTGACATTCGTACGGACATCTATTCGATGGGAGCGACACTGTATCGTCTTTTGACGGGCCGCTTTCCGTTCGGAGATGACCGATTCGATTCCGTGCTGTCGAAGCTTTCGGCGCTCGCAACCAAGGACGCATTGCGTGTGTCGAGCTTTCGCGCGGACATACCCGCCTCCCTCGAAGCGATCGTTCATCGGTGCTTGGCGAAGGACCCGGAGGCACGTTTCGCGGAACCTCATGAGCTTGCCAAGGCGTTGGAGCCATTCTGCGATGGTCACGACCTCGCAGCATTGGTTCATCGCGCAGATCAGGTCGTTGAACCAGCGGTTGAAGCCGCACTTCAAGCGACGCTCCCGCCCGGCGGTGGCGATACCATCATCGCGACCGACGGTCCCTCGCATGCCGATGCGGGTGGTTTGCCAAAGTGGTTGCTTGGAATGGTTTGTGCGGCGGTTGCAGTTGTGGTTCTGACGGTTTCATTGGGAATCTTTGGTGAGTCGGATCCGAAGACCACTGCCACCGGTTCGAGCCGCATTTCGCAGGCCGGTGAATCGCGCGAACAAGTGGCTCAACGCGGGCAAGCAGATCCATTTGAGCGATCAAACCAAGACGAGCCCGAGATCCAAGCCGGGGAACCAGGACTCCTGGTGGTCACTCACGACGGTGCTGGCGAAACACTGACTTGGAATGAAGCAATGGCGCAGGCGGAAGCGGGTGATCGGATCTCACTCACACCACACCATCCGGAGCAATATCCAAACCTCGAGATCACGACGTCCGGCATCACACTCTTGGGGAACTGTTCCACGATTGACGCGATTCGTGTCGGTGCCGATGACGTGACCATTGACTCTGTCGAGGCGGTCTGCGTGCTCACGAAATCCGACGAGGTCAAACCGAAGAACTTAACAATACGGAATTCCCGTTTGTACTTCGTCCGTCTTCGTCCGGGCTGCGATGCGACGCTGGAAAACTGTGTGACCAACTATCACGGAGGCGGCGGAACCATTCGGGCGCGGCATTGCACGTTCACAGCGGTTGGTGGGCCAAGTGACAGTGTGACCAACCATGAAATTCGCATCGACCCATTCTCGGATCTGGAGTTCGAGAATTGCATCTTTGCTGGGCGTGACGCGATGTTTTCCTTCATGCAATGGGATGGCAAACCGAATCGAGTTCGCATGGATCACTGTTTGATCCATGGTGGGAAGCGACAGAGCGTCCAGGTCGCTCCGTACACCGAGGATTGGATCTACGACCAGGTCGAGGAACTCTCGACGGATGAACTTTCCGACTTGGACTTCCAGATGACGAACTCGATCGTGTCCCAATCACCGCGATTCTCGGTGGCGGGCGAACAATCGTGGTTCAATTCGTTCCAGCTGTTGCCAGATTCTCCTGCGAAGAAGGCGGGTTCGGATGGGGAGGATTTGGGTGCGATCCCGGACAGATACGGTTGGCCACTCAAAGTTCTTCACAACGATGTCCGGGCTTTGACACCCTTCAGTCGAGCACTCCGATCGATCGGCGTTGACGATCGGGAACCCATGACTCTGCGGGTCAGTCACGACGCGGGTCGCGCTTCCTTGACCTGGGAACAGGCGATGGAGGTGGCCATCCCTGGAGATCGGATTGCTTTTCACCCCAGCCGCGACACCTACCCAGCCTGCCTCGTGTCGGTACCCAACGTCACGGTTCTGGGGAACTACCAATCCATCGCGCGATTCGATATCGCGGCCGATTCGGTCACCATCGATGCGGCACAATCGGGAGCCATCCAGATTTTGCCATTGCGAACCCGAATACGTGGGGTGCGGATACGGAATTGCCGTATGGACAAGTTCCGCTCAGCACCCGATGCGGGGTCTGTGTTGGAGAACTGTGTTGGCAACTTCGGCGGCGGCAGCGGAGAAGTCAGCGCCGTTCACTGCACGTTCGTGCAAGTCCGCCAAGGCGCGCATAGCATCTTGGAGTTCAGCCCACTCTCAAAGATCAAGATGCGAGACTGCATTCTGGTTAGCAACGAAACGGCGATGGTCACCTACATGCCGTCGGAAGAAGACCCGCCGATTCGGCTTGACCACTGCCTGCTGTACGGACGTCAGGGTAACCGAATCTGGTTCAAAGAGTTTGACGGCAATTGGCATTATGACGGTGCCCGCTTTGTCGACTTTGAACAAGTCAGATCGGACCGGTTCCATTTGAACAACTGCGTGCTCGACCACGCTCCAGAGTTCGTCAACTTTGAAGAAGAGTGGCTTACGGATTTTCATCTGAAACGGACATCGCCAGCGGTCGCTGCCGCATCGGATGGCTTGGACATGGGAGCGATCGAAGACGCGAATCTGCGAGGATGGCCACTTCAACCCAACAGGGTTGCTAGTCGGGTCAGCATCGAAGCAAGCGATCAGCTACGCGGGCTGCCCTATATCTCTCAGTAAAGTATTTGATATTCGATGAACGAAGGTAGAATGAGGGCCCACGCGTATCTTGGGTGAACAAGCCTTGAGTCCTCCTTCCATTTCGACGTCACCGTCACTTGTGCAGCGCGTTCGCCAACGCGATGAGGATGCTTGGTGCCGCTTGGTTGGGATCTATACCCCGTTGATCTATCATTGGGTCAGACGCGTTGTGAACTCACATGCCGACGCGGCGGATGTCGTGCAGGAAGTCTTGACGGTGCTTTCGGTCAGGATTGACGAGTACGATGCGAAGAAAGGCAGTGGTTTTCGTGGCTGGCTCTGGGGAATCACGCAGAACAAGCTCGCGCAGCTGAGACGCAAGGTTGCCAGATCACCGCGAACGATGACCGATTCCCAAGGTGGCATGGTGATCGCAGAGATCCCGGAATCACCCCCTGCCAGTCCTCGTGAGGAACTGATTTTGGTCGCTCGTCGCGCTGCCGAGTTGGCCAAGAAGGATTTTGAGCCCAACACCTTTAACGCCTTTTGGATGACGACCGTTGACAGTCGCCCGCCGGCGGACGTGGCTGACGAACTGGGCATGAATGTCACGGCGGTGTACAAAGCAAAGTCGCGCGTGCTCGCCCGATTGCGAAGTGAGCTCGAACTTCACGAGCCGTGAGCTCGGAACGCTCGCGACATGCGGGCTGATTTCATGGCAAGGCACAAACTCAGACGCCCAAATGGCTTCCTCGTGTAACACAGCGACTGCCGTCGTTGACGGGCGCGACTCGTGTCTGCGCGATATCCGGGAAGGCGGAGATCACGAATCACTTGCGTGCGTTGTTGCTTGATCCGAATGCCGACGTCCGCAAGCAAGCCGCTCGCAAGATTCGGTCGTTGACTGACGACGAAGAACTGAAATCCCATGAGTCGATTCCCGAGTTGATTCAAAACCTCCCTCATGATGATGAAGAACTTGTACTCGCTTGCATTCCCTGAACCTGCAGCTGGCAGCGCTCCGGAACAACGACGACGCCGTGGAGATCCTTGGCTCGGATGAGGCAGTCTCAGATTTGCTGGTCAAAGGCATCACGCAATCCCAGCTCACGGAGTTGCAGCAGCACGCGATCTCAGCAAGTGGCGAGCGAAAACTAGTCCGTGCAATCGATCACCAAGTTCTTGAAAGAAGGTGCCGCAGATCTGGTTCCCAGGCTCATCACGGGCTCGAAAGAGCAAGAGGTTGACAGCGATCGCGTCAACTTTGCTTACTCGCTTCGGCACATCGGACCGCCAGCGGCGGCGGCGACGCCAACGCTGATCGAGTCTCTTTCAAAACAGCGGCCCCACATGAAGACATGCCCAAGGTACAAGCGTTTGCGATGGAGAAACTCCGTCTCACGCCTGATCGGCTGCATTACGACTTGATGAAGGGCTTGCTGTACGATCTCGACCGCTTTCGGGAGCTAGCGAGGGAGAGCTCAAACCCACGACTGAAAGCCCCTGCTGGATGCTCCCAATCCCTTGGCGTGACGGAGTTTCTTGGGCTTTGTTGTTAACGTTCGTGGCAGGTCATCGGCATCTTCCACGACCCTGGATGTTGTGAGTCTCGCTGTGCCCGAGTTCTCGATGACCGGCAACATGCCGATGGTGGCCTCACGAAAGGTTGAACTCGACTTGATTGCCCTGTACTTGGCCGCGTTGTGCGTCTCTGTCTTCTTCACGCTCGTGGTATGTGATGCCAAGGCCGACACGCCCGGCTTGCAGAAGCCCAATGTGGTTGTGATCCTCGCCGATGATCTTGGTTTTGGAGATCTGGCATGTTTTGGGGCGACGGACATCGCGACGCCGAACCTTGACCGGATGGCCATCGAGGGAGCCAAGTTCAACAGCTTCTATGTTTCAGCGGTCTGCTCACCGACGCGCGCCTCGTTGATGACGGGAAGCCACCCGATTCGCGTGGGCATCGGAGGTGTCTTGTTTCCTCGGAACGACCATGGGCTGAATCCCGATGAGATCACGCTGCCGGAATTGTTGAAGGATCAGGGGTATGCAACGGCGATCATTGGGAAGTGGCATCTCGGCAACCAAGATTTGTTTCAGCCGCTGGACCACGGGTTTGATCACTGGTATGGAACGCCATCGTCCAACAGCCAGTTTTATTACCCGACGATCAAGAAGGTTGCGGCCGACTGCGTGTTTCGCGAGGGCTACACTCGTGACGGCATCCTCAAACGAGAGACGGCGGCGTGCCCGTTGGTTCGTGACAACGTGGTTATTGAAGTGCCTGCGGATCAGACGCAGTTCACGCAACGGTACACACGGGAGACGATTCGCTTCATCACCGAGAACAAAGACGAACCGTTCTTCGTCTACCTGGCGCACAACATGCCCCACATCCCGCTACACGCTTCCGAACGGTTCGTGGGCAGCAGCAAACGAGGCATCTACGGCGACACGATCCAGGAACTCGACTGGAGCACCGGCGAGATTCTGCGGTCATTGAAAGCGCTCGATCTTGATGAAACCACGCTGGTCATCTTTACGTCCGACAACGGCCCCAATGTCAGCAAAGGCGGCAGCGCTGGCCCTTTGAAAGGCGGGAAAGGGTCGACATTGGAGGGTGGTGTGCGGGTCCCGTTCATCGCTCGTTGGCCGGGAAGGATTCCCGAGGGCACGGAATCGGACGAACCAGTCACCGGGATGGATTTACTGCCAACGCTGACCCGATTGGCAGGCGGCGACGTTCCTGATGATCGCGTGATCGATGGCAAGGACATCTGGTCGCTGCTCGCCGGAGAGCCGGGTGCCAAGTCGCCTCACGCAGCCATCCACTATCTGCGTGGCCGGAGTGTTGACGCAATCCGCGTTGGTGACTGGAAGTACCGCATGGCGACCGACAAGCCGCCGAAAGAAAAGAAATCAACTGGACAGCCCACCAGCGACATCAATTCGAAGAAACGAAAGGTTGAGACGCTCTACAACCTCCGCGACGACATTGGCGAGCAGAGGAACCTGCTTGATGAGCATCCTGGGATTGCCCAAGGTCTCAAGCGACAACTGGCAACCTTTGCCACGGAACTTCGAAAGAACTCACGTCCGGCAGGCGTAGCAAGCGAACCATGAGCGAGCCCGTGAAGCTACAACAGAGTCAGTCTGAGGGTGGTTGGTCGCCTTTCGCTCCGCGAAAGAGTGCCCTGATTAGGTTCTACTCAATGACAACCTAAATCGAAGCGAACTTTC
>JBCCYK010000128.1:0-18124 GCA_039189905.1 Planctomycetota bacterium | reverse complement strand
GAAGCGGTACTCGTACTCGAGACAGCAACGAGTCGAGTAGGAGTACGAGTACCGCCACTAAGCGGCTGAGTACGAGCACGATTTCCCTTTCCATTCCCGTGACAACGTCCCGATGGGTTACGTCTTAAGCGGGACGCTCTCGTTAGCTCACGGTTCTGCGAACACGCTGCAAATCGCGTGGCAACCGGTCGCTAACGCGATTCGAATGACAGGCAGACTGCCGTTGAAGTGCAATCACGTAAACCCAGTGCGTTGTATAACTTAGGTTGAACATTGTTGGCTCGGATGCAATAGCCGGGTTTGTTGGAGTGCCCCCCCGTGATCGAGGCCTTCAGCTCCAAAATTTGTCGTCCGTTCTGGGATGGCTTAAGCTAGGGGGCCCGTGTCGAGGTCACTCGTCGCGGATGCTCCCGCCTGCCTTGCCCCACCTGACAAGCCCTCCCATGCTCGGTACTTCCTCTTGGTATCGCAAACCAAGCGCCGGATTCGCCACGATGCCGTTGGTGATCCTTTGCCTAGGGGCATGGTTCGCTGAGAGCGTGCAGGCGAAAACGCCGGACTTCCTGCGAGACGTTTTACCGATTCTGCAGCGGAACTGTGATCGCTGTCACGGCAGTGTCAATCAGGAAGCAGGGCTTCAATTCACATCCAAACGCTCCCTGCTGGGTGACGCGGATAGCGGGGAGGCTATTGTCGTCCCAAATCACTCTTCCAGTTCGCTGTTGCTACAACGAATCACCGATGAAGACCTCGGTGAGATCATGCCACCGGATGCCGCGCCGCTTCAGCCAGCCGAAGTGGAACGGATCCGCCGTTGGATTGATGCGGGTGCCCCGATTCCCGACGGGTGGAACACCAATCAGCATTGGGCTTATCGACCGCCCGTCGACACGTCACCGCTCCCGATGGATCCAACCCTCGCTGCGTTCGACATCGATCACTTCGTCGCTGCGACTGCCTTGGACGCCGGTTTGACACTGAATGAGGAGACCTCGCCTGGAACGCTCCTCCGTCGACTCTCACTGGCACTGACGGGCTTGCCCGCGGAGCCTGCCGCCCTGAAAGCATTTCAACAGGATCCGAGTGAGCGGCGCTATCGACGCTGGGTGGAACACTACCTAGCATCATCTGATTTCGGGCAACACTGGGCGCGGCATTGGCTGGACTTGGCTCGCTACGCTGACTCCAACGGCTTCCAGGCCGATCAGCTTCGTGATTCCTGGGCATATCGTGACTGGGTGATTGATGCGTTCAACCGTGATATGCCCTTTGATCAGTTTGTCGTTCATCAACTAGCCGGGGATCTGTTGCCAAACGCGACGGTCCAGTCGCGCATTGCGACAGGCTTTCACCGTACGCCAACCTGCAACGTGGAAGCCGGTGTTCACCCTGAGGCGAATCGCGTGGCCCAAGTCTTCGACCGCGTCAACACAACGGCCACGGTCTTCCTAGGCACGACACTGGAATGTGCCCAGTGCCACGACCACAAGTACGACCCGTTCAGCCAAACCGACTACTACCGACTCTTTGCGTTCTTCAATGCGACGCCACTGGAAGTCGAGAAGAACTCGGGGGTTCAGTTCGAGTTCACCGGCCCGACCATGGACTTGCCTCTCGCGGCCGTCGATGCAAGCAAACTAAGAACACTTCGGCAGCGTCAAAAGTCGACCCAAGCCAAACTGGACTCGCGATTCAATGACGACCAATTTGAAGCCTGGTTGAGCAGTGTCCGAAAGCGAGCATCCACCTCTCCGGTGCAGTGGTCTGTTCCGGAATTGGAGTTTGATTCGATTCAAACGCCTCCGCTCGACACCGAGCAAGTGAGCGTGCTCGAAGATGGCTCGGTTCTACTTGGCGGCCCTGTCCCGCCGACCGCGACCTACGTTTTTTCCGCCCGATTGCCCGGCAAAATGGCACATGGTTTTCGAATCGATCTGCTACGTGATCCGTCGATCCCAGGTGGTGGTCCAGGGCGTGGGGACCCGGTTCGACGGAACGTGGTGATCCAGGACATCACGGCAAGCCTGGTCATTGGTGACAGCGAACGGCAACTGATGCTCCGCAATCCGCGAGCTTCTTTTTCTCAGTCGGGCTGGGACGTCATGGGCGCGATCGATGAGGATCGTAAATCGGGTTGGGCATTGGCGCCTAAGTTCGACGAGCCGCACTGGGCGTCATTTTCGTTTGACAACCCAGTGGAATGCTCGGATGACGCTCGGATTGTTGTCAAGGTGGTCCAGGATTACGGTCGGGGTCGCGTCGCAGGTCGCGTTCGTCTCACGCTCAGGACGGGCGATCCCGAGTTAGCAAGGCTGGACGACGCTTTGATCCAATCAATCAGTGCCGGCCAGAAGCTCACATCAAAACAAAGAGGCCAGCTCCGTGAGGCCTGGGTGAATCAATCCCCAAAGGGTCGCGTGTGGACGAGGGAACTTGCTCAGCTGGACTCGCAGCTCGAAAAGATCCAGCCTCAGTCCACGCTTGTCATGGTTGAGATGGAACAACCACGCGAAACCAACGTGATGCAGCGGGGTGACTACCTCGCACCCGGGGCGTCGGTCGAGCCCGGAACACCAGACTTGCTTCACGACTGGGATCCGTCATGGCCTCAAAACCGACTCGGCTTGGCCAAATGGATGGTGCACCCAGACAATCCTCTGTTGGCTCGTGTCACGGTGAATCGGTTTTGGGCGGAGATCTTTGGCAGGGGAATCGTTTCGACACTCGAGGACTTTGGAACACAGTCGGAACCCCCGACGCATGCGGATCTGCTCGACCACCTGGCCCTTTCATTCATGCGTCAAGGCTGGTCCGTGAAGGCGATGTTGCGTGAAATCGTTTTGTCGAAGACGTTTCGGCGTTCCGCCCACATCCCGGCGGACTCACTGGATCTGGACCCCGATAATCGCCTGCTTGCTCGCGGCCCCCGTTATCGGATGGCTGCCGAGACCGTCCGAGATAACGCTTTGGCTGTTTCGGGTCTGCTAAGTCGTCGTTTTGAGGGTGCCCCCATCATGCCTCATCAACCGGACGGCATTTGGCGAGCGGTCGGTCGCAACCAACCCAAATGGCGTGCTGCGGTGAATGAAGACCGCTACCGCCGTGGCGTGTATGTCGTTTGGAAACGTTCGGCCCCCTATCCCAGTTTCGTGACCTTCGACGCCCCTGATCGCGCTTCCTGCACCGTCAAACGTGCGCGAACCAACACACCCCTTCAATCCCTGGTGTTGCTCAACGACCATGTCTACGTCGAGGCGGCTCTCGCCCTGGCCGATCGCATGCTTTCCGAGTCGCCCTCCTCGGGTGCGAGCGAGATCATTCGCTACGGTTATGAACTGGCGACAGGCAAACAGGCGAACGAGGAGGTCGTTCGCGTGCTTCGGGATCTACAACAACGTGAGGCACGTCGCGTTGCGGCGGAACCAAGCCTCATCGACCAACGCCTCAGCGTCTTGCCCGACGCGGCAAGCAGACTTCGCTCCAATCAGGCCGCGATTGCGACCTGGATGCCGGTTGCCAGTGTTTTGCTTAACCTCGACGCAACCATCACGCTCAACTAGCTCCCGAGGAACTAGAACCCCATGGTCCTCAATTGCATTCCGACCAGCCGGCGACAAATCCTCCAAACCGCGGGGTTTGGGATCGGTTCCGTCGCATTGGAGTCCATGCTCCGTGCCGATCAGGCCCCCATCGACACGAGCATCGCGAAAAACTTCCCACTCGATTCACCCTTGGCGGCGCGACGTGCGCACTTTGCTCCTCGTGCCAAGAACATTGTGCATATTCACATGGTCGGGGCACCGCCGCACATCGATCTTTTTGATCCCAAGCCGGAACTTGAGCGACGTGACGGTGAAGTGTGTCCCGACGAACTCTTTGAAGGCAAGAAGTTCGCGTTCATTCGATCCAAGCCGACCTTGCTAGGAACACCCAAAGACTGGAAATTCAAGAAGTGCGGTCAGTCTGGCATCGAGATCTCCTCTCTCTTGCCGCAATTGCAGACCGTGGCCGATGAGCTCTGCCTGGTCCGATCCTTGCACACCGATGAGTTCAATCACGGCCCCGCCCAACTCTTCATGTTGTCTGGCTTTGGCCGGTTCGGCCGTCCTTCCCTGGGCAGTTGGGTCACCTACGGCCTGGGGACCGAGAATCGCGACTTGCCGGGTTTTGTCGTCCTCATCACGGGCAGCGTGCTCGGCGCTGGCAACTCGGCCTGGGGCAGCGGTTTTCTTCCAACGGTCTACCAAGGTGTTGAGTTTCGCTCGCAAGGGGATCCCGTCCTGTTCCTGTCCAACCCACCCGGGATCCACGATTCCAGCCGTCGCGACATCATCGATGGCGTCAACGCGATCAACCAGCAGACGCTGGCTGAGGTCGGTGACCCTGAAATCGCAACGCGAATCGGTCAGTACGAGATGGCCTACCGCATGCAAACCAGTGTTCCAGAGCTGATGGAGATTCAATCGGAATCACAACAGACGCACGACCTCTACGGAACCAGCTTTCGCACCGGAGCCGACAAGAAGGAACAGGGACGACCCCGATTCGCGAACAACTGCCTTTTGGCACGCCGTCTGGTGGAACGCGGCGTTCGCTATGTGCAACTCTTTGACCAGGGCTGGGATGTGCACAGCAACATCAACAAACGACTGCCAGAAAAATGTGGTGAAGTGGATCGACCGATTGCGGCCCTCATCCAAGACTTGAAGGAGCGCGGGCTCCTGGATGAAACCCTTGTGATTTGGTCGTCCGAGTTTGGTCGCACGCCTATGGCGCAGGGTAAAAACGGCACGGGTCAAGCGACCTCGGTGGGACGGGACCATCATCGAGACGCCTTCAGCATCTGGATGGCGGGGGGAGGCACCCGTGGCGGGCACATCCATGGTGCCACGGACGAACTCGGCTATTCCATCACCGAGGACCCCGTGCATGTTCACGATCTGAACGCGACGATCTTGCACCTCATGGGGCTCAACCATGAACGGCTGACGTTCCGTCACCAGGGTCGGCAGTATCGACTCACGGACGTGGAAGGCATTGTCCAGCGCGGGCTGCTTGCTTAGCGAATCGCAATCGCGGTCTGTAAGGGGCGCAAGACCTGGTCGATCAAGAACTCGTCGATCAGGTCGCGCGCCAATCCACTCAGGCGAGCGAACTCAGCACTGTAGTTCTGCCCAGCCTGAAGCGACTCAAACCGCCGCACCGTCATGTACACGCTGAGTTGTTCGTCACCATACTCGCCGGATCGAATTTGGAATGCCGTTGTGCGCGACTCAAAACTGATCCGGCATTGCGTTCGGCATTCCTCGTCCAACGCGAATTGAATGGCGGGCTCGTGGCTCACGACTTTGCCGTAGGGCAAGGCACCAAATTTTTCCAGACCCGGTGAGATGCCAACGGCCTCCATCAACACGTCGTTGTGGTTTCCTTTGCAACTGAAGTCAAACCCAAGCATCACACTCAGCGACTCACAGTCCAGCGGGCTGACCGACAACTCAAACGGCACGAGTTCCAGAACGGCACGGTGCTGCTCGACGGCGTCATCGAACGTTTCTGGGTTCAAAACGCCACTGTTGATTCGCTTCGATTCAATGGAAACCCAGCGGTAGGAACCAGCATCCTTTTCTTCTTCCAGTACAAACTCGTTGTTCTCGCGTGAGTAAAAGTTACTCATCTTGGGATAGCGTCGCTGCACCTGTTCAAAGTAGTGCAAGACGGACTCCCGACCGCTTGGCAGTGCCATTTCCGTGCCCAGGTTCATGTTGACGTACCACTCGTCACTGAAGCTGCCGTAGTTCGCCATGCCAAATTGCTCCTTTCTTCCTAAATCAATGGTTCCGTCTGAACACCCGCAGACCCTCAGGTCCAACCACAGCGTAACCGCCCGTTGATCAGCCCACCATAACCGGGGTGCATGAGAGGGCTCGCAAGCGAATCTTGAGCTGCGGCGGAATGCTAGGCCGATCGCGGCCATTGCGAATCCGCGACGTTTTCGGTTGCGGATGCACCGACGACGTCGCCCAGCGGTGAGTCTTCGAGGTGGTGGTCCGAAAGTCGGAATGGCAGCGTCACCTGAAACGTGCTCCCACGTCCCAACTCGCTCTCAAAATCGACTTCGCCACCCAAAAGAATCGCAAGTTCCTTGACAATCGACAGCCCGAGACCGGTACCCGCGAACTCCCGCGTCAGTCCATCACCGTCCAACAGCTTTCGACTCTGACGAAATTTCTGAAAGATGACCGGGTGATCCTCTTGCGCAATACCAACCCCGGTGTCAGTCACGGACAGTCGAAAGTGGCCATTGAGCATGTCGTCAATCGCAACCGTGATCATGCCACCTTCCGGCGTGAACTTGATCGCGTTGGACAACAGATTGTTCAGAATCTGTCCCAACTTGTTCGGGTCCTGATAAGCCTCCGGCAAATCATCCGGGATATCCACCGTCAAGGCGATGTTCTTGTCTTCTGAAAGCGACGCAATCATGTCGATCTGGGCATTCACCAAACGCGGCAAAGAAAAGTCACTTCGCCGCACCGCCATCTTGCCCGCTTCCACCTTTGCCAGATCCAAAATGTCGTTGATCATCTCGAGGAGCAAACGACCGCTCTTTTGTATGTTGGACGCATAGCGGCGCTGCTTGTCACTGAGCGAATCGATCCCTTGCAGCACCTCAGAGAACCCGATGATGCTGTTGAGGGGCGTCCGCAACTCATGGCTCATGTTTGCCAGAAAGTCGGTCTTGAGTCGGTTGGCCTCATAAAGCTGCAAGTTCAGCTGTGCAAACTGATCCACTCGCGCGTCAAGCTCACGGTTCACCATCTGCAACTGGGACTGCGTCTCGGTGAGGTGACGTAGCATCCGATTGAAGGCGTCCGCTAGCTCGCGAAATTCGTCCTCTGTGTCAATGGATGCTCGCAGGTTGGTGTTGCCGTGCGTGATGGCATCGGACACATCTCGCAAATGGAGTAAGGGTTGCAGGACGAGGTACCTCACAATCGCGTGCAACACGAAAAGCGTGACCGCGATGATCAACATGGTCATCGCCACGACAACCGCACGCGCAAACTGCATGTCAGAAACGATTTCCTTGTCCGGCATCTGAACCCGCATCACGCGGTACGGCATCTCAGCAACACGTTCGACGGGATCGATGCCCTCGGACAAAGCAAGCGACTTACCCAAAGGAGCGTGGCAAGGCATGCAGTCGTGTGTGATGAAGATGGGCATGTAGTACAGGTAGCGACCGTCGACGGGACCTTCCTCGTGAAAAATCGAATAGTTGTTGAAACCCATGCGGCTCATGGCGGCATCGTCGGCGAGGTCGATCTGTGCTGATAAATCAATCGTTTCGCCTTCCATCAATCGCTGCATGCGCATGCGATACCTCGGTTCCATGTCCGCCACCAAAGCAAGCTCCGACTCGTCGACGGGGACCATCGGTGCCTTCATGTTGTCGAATCGGCCTTGCTCCTCGAGGCCCAGGATGGCGAAGTCCAACTCATCCCCAAACAGCTGAGATTGAAGTTTGGTGATGGTTTCCTGAATTTCGCTGGCTCGATCCTGACTAACTTCCGTTGCGACTTGCGCGCGACAATGCAGTAGAACCAGCTCCGCCGCTGCCGCGTCCCGCGCCTGCTGCTGCGTGATTCGGCTCACGTAGCGGTCTGCCAAAATCAACTGCACGCAAAAAGCCCCGCACATCAAAATCACCACCGCCGCACCAAAGAACAGCAAGCACTTGCGTTCCAGGCTCATCGACGAGAACAGACTTTTGACGAATCGAAACATGTTCTTGCTATGGGGTGTCGGCCATGGGATCGCGTCCAAGCGTTTGGAAGAATTGGGAACGTCTTTGGCTCGGCTCGCCGCCCCGGCTTTGATTCCAAGTCGCCGCGAGCCGCGAATCGTTTCTGCCAGAACCCTGCAAGTGCCCACCACCCCAGTTTGGATCATTCCAAGGCCCGACACGACCGGAAATCACCCGTGTCTTCGACGCCAGCTGCAAAATCAAGAGAATCCGTCACCTTCCCCCCCAAAGGAGGACCGAGAATGCTTGTTCGCGTAGGATACGACAATTACGATGCCCTAAACGTTTACAGATGAACCACCGGCTGGGTGGACGACAGGCTTTTTCCAATTCACCTGCAGCCCCTGCCAACTTGAATGTCGCCGCGGATCCCGGCGGTCCTGAGTTTCTCCTTTCCCCGCTTGAGCTAAATATGAAACGTTCATTCCGCATGGCCCTTCGCTGGTCGCTTGTGGTGTGCCTGATCGCAACCCTAGGTGTGAACCCGGCGTCTGCGGGCTGGTTGCTTTCGCGCCTCCAAAGTTGCAGCGAACCTTGCCCCACAACCAGCTGTTCCTCAGAGCCCGTTTGCTGCCCTGAGCCCGTTTGCTGCCCTGAGCCCGTTTGCTGCCCTGAGCCCGTGGCTTGTTCGACAGAATCGGCGATCATGCCGATCGAAACGGTGGTCGCAGAAGGGTGCGGCACGCCTATCGTTTCGGATTGCTGCGGGAGCACAGAAATGCCCATGACGGCGATTCCGATGGAAACCGCCATGGACGATCATAGCGTGATGGAATCTGCTCCGATGTCGGCAATGCCGGTCGAATCGGCCGCTCCGACCGCAGAAGATGCCGCCGTTGTTGAGCCTCCTTCCCTTGAAAGTGCGGTGGTTCCCTCTCCATCAGACACGGATGCTTCTCGCACAGAATCAGCCAAACCGCCCGCTGATCCGGCGCCAGCTGCCCCGAGTGAGCCGGCACCCCCTGCTCCAGAACCGGCACCACCGGCACCCGAGCCAGAACCAGCGAATCCCGCACCTGCCCCCCCGGCCCCTGAACCGTTCGACCTGGCACCCGCTGCTGTCGAGCCAGAAGCCTCGGTCCCCGAACCTGAACCGACTCCCGTGGCGCCAACGGACAACGTTGATGACTTGTTTGGAGCCGCGACAGACGAGGCGGATGCCGCCATGCCTGCAACGGAGGCGCCGACCGATGACCTTTTCGGAGCCTCGGCCGAACCGGCGTCTGAGACGCCCGCCGCTCCAGCGGAAGATCTGTTTGGTGCCCCAACTGAACCCGCTGCTGCAGATGACCTTTTTGGCACTCCTTCCGAGCCAACCCCGGAATCGGCCAGTGAATCTGGTTTGGGTGATTTATTCGGCGGCGAACCGGTCGCGCCCGCAGCGGAGATGGAAGCACCGGCCGAAGAGGCTGGCCTAGACGACCTTTTCGGCACTCCGGCTGACACGGCTCCTTCCGCAGACGACGCGCCGGCTGCTGAATCCGGCCTCGACGACCTCTTCGGTGCCCCCGCTGATGCCGCGCCCGCAGAGGAACCCGCCGCCAGCGGTGGCTTGGACGATCTCTTCGGCAGCGACACGCCGATGCCTGCCGAAGCGGCTCCCGCAGAGGACGCCGGCGGCTTGGGTGATTTGTTCGGTGAACCGACCGACGCGACTCCGGCCGCACCCGCGACCGAGGGCGGTTTGGACGACCTGTTTGGCGACCCACCCGGTCAGGAATCCTCCGATGCTTCTTTGGATGATCTGTTTGGCCAGACGAAGCCACCCGTGAATGTGGAGTCGATTCCAACACCCCAACCCACGGTCACGGCTGAAGCGACCGTCGCGTCCTTCCAGAAGCTTGAGTCTCTGATGGCGGATACCAAGGTTCGTGTTTGGGTCGACAACACCGGTCGATTCCGCACCGAGGGTCGCTTGATCAAGATTGGCGACGGGTTCGTCAAACTGCTGAAGGACAACGGTCGCACCTGCACCGTGCCAATGGATCGGCTCTCGCCCGCAGACGCCGCCTACGTGGAGTCCCAGCGTGAAGTCCAACTGCAAATGATCTTTGCGATGGCCCGCTGAGAACCTTCTGGCCGAGATCCGTCGAGTACGGACGGCTTTAGCTGGACAAGGCCGTGGCGTTACACTGCAGTGTGACGTCACGGCCTTTTTTGCTTGGAATCCCATGCCTGAACTTCCCACGACCACCGCTCCTACCGATGTCGCGACCGCGTCAGAGGATAACACGGCCACCCATCCCCTCAAGCCGTACAAGTCGCTGTCAGACACTGAGCTGCGTGGTCGCATTGAAGCCGTCCGTGAGCACTTCGGCGAACACTTGCTGACCCTGGGCCATCACTATCAACAAGATGAGGTGATCGCACACACGGACCTGCGAGGAGACAGCTACCAACTTTCTGAGATGGCATCGCGGAGTCAGGACTGTCGGACGATTGTCTTCTGCGGTGTGCATTTCATGGCGGAAACCGCTGATATCTTGGCGAACCGTCCCGAAAAGCTGCGAAACCGGGGTGGCCGTCGTGTCGATGTCTTGCTTCCTGACATGGCAGCCGGTTGCTCCATGGCCGATATGGCGGCGATCGCCCAGGTCGAGGCCGCGTGGGAAGACATGAGCGACGTGATTGACACCGAACGGGTCATCCCCGTGACGTATATCAACAGTGCAGCCAGCCTCAAGGCTTTCTGCGGTCGCCATGGGGGCATCGTTTGCACGAGCAGTAACGCAGGGGCGGTCTTGGAGTGGGCTTTTCAACGCGGCGACCGCGTGTTTTTCTTCCCCGATCAACACTTGGGACGCAACACGGCGCTGGCCATGGGAATCACGGAAGCCCAAATGCCGGTGTGGGACCCGTACGCGGTGGAAATGGGAGGCAACGACGATGCGGCCATTGAGAACGCGAAGGTGATCCTCTGGAAAGGTCATTGCAGCGTCCACCAAATGTTCCGCCCGGAACATGTCCAGCGGTTTCGCGAGGAACAACCCGGGATTCAGATTTTGGTTCACCCGGAATGCCCCCGGGACGTCAACGACATCGCGGACGTTTCCGGCAGTACCGGGAAGATCATCGAGACCGTCCGCCAGGCGCCAGCGGGTACTAAGTGGGCAATTGGAACCGAATTGCATCTGGTGAACCGCCTGAAAGCGGAGCATCCTGAGCAAGAGATCCACTTTCTCTCGCCCGTAATCTGCATGTGTGCCACGATGTACCGCATCGACTTAGCACACCTCTGTTGGACGCTCGAGAACTTGCAAGCGGGACAGCTCGTTAACCAGATTCGCGTTGACGATGAAACATCGAAGTGGTCGCTGGTCGCACTCGAACGCATGCTCGCGGTCAAGTAACACGCGCGGACCCGTGCGTCTGCGGCTGCCGGTTAAACCATTTTGCGTACCAGCTCGACTGATTACCGAGAATCAACAGGCGGCTAGGCCCTGGCGAGTTGCGCCGCGCGAGCACGAAGCGACCGGCGAACGCTTGGATCAGGGCGCCTTCGCGTTCACCACGGTCTTGTTGCCACTGCCCTCGAAGACGTCATCACGCTTGCGTTCGAAGACGTTCTCCCACCAATGATTGCAAAGCGATTGATTCCAATGCGATGCCTCTGGCAACTCTTCGAGCATGGTCGTCAATGTCGCGATCGATGCCGGTCGTTCGCTGGCACGCAGACGCAGGCACTGCATCAAAATGTCTTGCAGTCGCTCGGGCAGCGGAGAACCGATGCGTGCGGAGGGTCGCATGGGGGGTGCTTCCAGTTGTTTCAGACACAAATCAATCGCTGACTCACCTTCGTAGGTGTTGTGCCCGGTGAGCAGCGCGTATCCCACGGCTCCAATCGAATAGATGTCCGATTGCGGGGAAACGGCAGCCGCATCGCGGATGCACTCAGGGGCCATGTAGAGCGGTGTCCCCGTCATCGTCCCAGCCTGAGTGACATCGCTGTTGACGGTTTCCATGAGATCGACGCCAGCATCGAGGTTCTTGACCAAACCAAAGTCGAGAACCTTAATGTGATCCCAAAGCCCAGCCTGACACGTCAACAACACGTTAGCAGGTTTGATGTCCCGATGGATCAAACCGGAACGATGTGCTTCCCCAATGGACCCACAGATCTGGAGCAACAGGTGAATGGTTCGCGCAGGTGATTGCGGGCCATACAGATCGATCAGATGCTGGAGTGACACACCGTCCACATACTCCATCACATAGTAGAAAACACTGTCTTCATCCGCGACATTGGGGTCGCCGGATGTTCGACGAGACAGGTGTGTGTGCCCGAAATCAAAGATGGCGATGGTGTTGGGATGCCGCAAGGTGGCGGTCAATTGGACTTCCCGTTGGAATCTCTGGATGGACTGAGGCGATAGCTTTTCGCCCTCCAGGACTTTGACAGCCACGTCGCGACGAAGCAATTGATGCCGCCCCAAATACACCGAACCCATCCCACCCACGCCAATCAGCTCAACCAACCGGTACTGACCAAGTTGGCGCATCTTGCGAGCCGATGAATCACGAAGCCGTTTCCATCTGCCTGCCAGCAAGGTCAACAGCAAGACACCCGACATGGCCGCCCCGATCAGCATCAGCAAGGCTCGCGTGGCCCGTTGCAACGACAAAACGGGCGCAAAGGCCTCGACATAATCCATCTGCACCGCAATCCCGATGTCAAAATCGGTCAACCATTGCCACCCACCCACGACCATTTCACCGCGGCAATCCATGTAGGGGTCTAGCAACAGGCCGAAGCCATAGCTGGCCGCTTGCTCGGCAAGCAGCGTCTCTCGTGCCCCCACCCATGTGCGACTCTCGCCCGTGCTCGCGTCCGCGCGTTCTATCGGCGCACGCATAAACACGTTGCCCTCGCTGGAGCGCGTCGGAGGCAGAAGACCGCTCAATCGCAGTTGCTGCTCGAACCGGCTGCGAGTGACCACGCGTCCCGATCGCTGAAACAAGAACGCCTGATCTGAACGCCCCGTTTGCGACGCCTCCAAAACGGCGCTGGCACGCCCCGCTGGATCCAACACCCAACCCATGGCTCCCACCACCAAATCACCGTCTTGCACCGGAGTCGCCATCACCGCCAGAAAACCAACCGCGTCTCTTCTCTCGACTTCGGCAGCTTCGTCCTTCTCGACATCCTGGAAAAAGGAACCTTTTGGCCCGCGCTGCTCCGAGAAGAGCATGACAGACTTCGCTTGCATCAACCGTTGGAGTTGTTGGTTCTCAAAGTGGAAGCGCCGCTTCCGCAGGGCTTCCGTTTGGCTGACGACGACCTCCCCCTGCACGCTCACCAAAACCCAACCAAGCACGTCCGCAGGCCCGGCCGTTGACGCCAAGGTTGGGACATCCAGGAGCCCATCGGAAACTTCGTTCGATTGATCACCGAAGCGGGACCACGCCTGCAAGTGTCGGAGCGCCTTGCTCCGCACCTCTTCGTCCCGCACCAGACGTCGCGACGCCAGCTCGAGTTCCTGGAAGTACAGGTCAATCGTGTTGACATTGGTCGCCAAGAATCCGTTCATCGAGCGTCGAATGACCTCGTCAAACGAGCGACTCAACCATCGGTCCGCCCAGAGCAGGGAGCCGCAGAACAGGACACCCGCCAAGACAATCCAGAAGCCAGGATGTTTTGCACGATGGAACCAGCGCCGACTGCGGAGCAAGGATTCCAGACGACTGGATGCACCGGAGGACTGCCAGCGAATACGCTGACCCTGCCGCGATGCGATCGTGTCATGGGCAGGCATTCAAGGGTCAATCCTCGCTCTGCAGCTTCGCAAGCGCCGTGAAGTCTTCCAGCGTCGACGTGTCGCCCGCCAATTCGCGTCCGGCGGCAACATCCCGCAACAGACGTCTCATGATCTTACCACTGCGCGTCTTGGGGAGCGCCGCGGTGAAGCGAATGTCGTCGGGCTGAGCCAAAGCACCGATCTGCTGACGCACATGTTGCTTCAGCTCCTTGCGGAACGCATCATCGACCTCTCTCCCCGTCGACGTTACAAACGCGGCAATCGCCTGTCCTTTGAGGTCATCGGGACGCCCCACAACCGCCGCTTCGCAAACGTCGTCATGGGACACAAGAGCGGATTCCACTTCGATGGTGCTCAGACGATGGCCACTGACATTGATGACATCGTCGATGCGGCCCATGATCCAGTAGTAATCGTCGGCATCACGACGAGCATTGTCACCGGTCAAGTAGGAGCCCGGAACATCCGCAAAGTATTGCTGCACAAACCGGTCTTCGTCGCCCCAAATGCCTCGCAGCATGCCGGGCCACGGTCGCGCGATGCAAAGTTTGCCCCCATGCTCGGCGTCGACCTCGTTACCAACCTCATCCACAATGCGCGGGATCACGCCCGGTAGCGGGCGTGTACAAGAACCTGGTTTGGTCGGCGTGATTCCCGGCAGGGGACTCATCATGATCCCGCCGGTTTCCGTCTGCCACCAAGTATCGACGATCGGGCAGCGTTTCCCGCCGATCTTCTCGTGGTACCACATCCATGCCTCAGGATTGATGCCCTCGCCCACGCTTCCGAGCAAACGGAGCGATGTCAGGTCGTGCTTCTCCACGTGGTGATCGCCCCATTTAATGAAGGCACGCACGGCCGTCGGGGCCGTGTAGAGGATGCTGACCTTGTACTTCTCCACCAGCTCCCAGAAGCGATCCTCCGCCGGATAGTTGGGCGCGCCTTCATACATCAAGCAGGTGGCACCTGCCGTCAAGGGACCATAGACGATGTAGCTGTGACCGGTGATCCAACCACAGTCCGCCGTGCACCAGTAAACATCCTCGTCGCGATGATCGAACACCCATTGGAAGGTGCGTTTTGCCCACAGGTTGTATCCCGCCGTTGTGTGCCGAATCCCCTTGGGTTTGCCGGTGCTCCCGGACGTGTACAAAATAAAGAGCGTTGTTTCACTTTCCAGCGGCGCCGCCTCCAGCTCTCCAGGCTGTGTGTCCACCACGTCGTGCCACCAGTGATCTCGATCGTCCTTCATCGGCGCCGCGTTGCCGACGCGTTTGAGCACCAAGCACTTCTCAACGGTGGGCGATTTCTCGAGCGCCTGATCCACGGTTTCTTTCAGGGGCAGCACCTTACCGCGCCGGTAGAGCCCGTCCGCCGTGACGATTGCTTTTGCCGACGCATCGTTGTTTCGATCCGCGATCGATTCGGCTGAAAACCCTGCAAAGATGACCGAGTGCACGGCGCCGATTCGTGCACAGGCAAGCATGACAATGGCCAATTCAGGCGTCATCGGCATGTAGACGCTCACAACGTCGCCCTGACCGACCCCCAGCGACACCAAGCCCTCCGCACAGCGTTGGACTTCCTTCAGGAGCTGTGCGTAGGTAAGCGACCGTGTGTCGCCCGGTTCACCTTCCCATAAAATCGCGATCCGATCGCCTCGTCCCGCCGCCACGTGCGCATCCAAGGCGTTGTAGCTGGCGTTTGTCTTGCCTCCAACGAACCACTTCGCGTGGGGGGACTCCCATTGGCAAACGGTTTCAAACGGTTCGAACCAATGGAGGTGTTCGTTGGCCTGGTCTCGCCAAAACGCTTCTGGATTGTCGCGTGCCGTGGCGTAGAGCTCGTCGTACTGCTGCTGACTTGAGATGACCGCCGCTTTCCGAAACTCCTCGCTCGGATGAAACAGTCGCTCCTCAATCAAGACGTTGGCGATCGAACCAGATTCGTTGGAAGCTGCGTCGGACATGATGCAAGTGGAGACCGGATGCGAAGGGTTGGGTGAGAAGTTCCTGCCAGCAAGTCATCCGCCCAGTGCGTCGCTGGGGAGACCCGCGGAACGCCGGTAGTGTAGCCCACAGATGGGCTTGTGGGATCATGGGCGTCCGTTGAGCAACGGGGACTTGTTGACGTCGGCGGGCGGATCGAAACGCGCGGTGGTTCGCCCGCTCGCTCACGGAAAACAAGTCGTTTGATGGCAAAAGCTCATTGGATGGGCTATTTTCTTCGCATGAGCGAGTTCTTGCTTTACTACCGGCGACCAGACCCCATCACCTGGGTCTACATGTCCTCGTTCTTGACCGTGGGTCTGTTCTTTGTCTTTCGCCGGTTCTGGAGCATCCGCAATCTGGATGTCGTCCTGCTCATCTGCTTTGCTCCGGGGCTGCTGATGGTGCAGGAGGGCTATCGCCGGGAGGTCGCGACGATCGAGAACCTGGTCAAGACTCCGGCACCCGAATCAGACCTGAGACAAGATGACACGGCCCCGCTGCCAGGCGAACTCGATGGAGCCCGGCGGCTGCGGTTAAGCGGCTTCATCGCCCTGTTCTTCGTCGAGTTCCTGTTGATGATTCGGATGCTGCTCGACCCGATGATGGTGCGAAGACCACTGCTGGATCCAAACCTCACCACAGGTGGCTTGAACTTCATCGCGATTTCACTCTTCGTTTTCATGATGGCCAACGTGGTCGCCAGCACTCCCGAAGCGCAGCAGGAGCAGGGTCCACGACTTGGACCTGGCTATGCGCTCATCAACATGCTTCCTGCGTTACCAACGCGCCCCGAGGCGACCCCAAGCGGCCTGGCGGACGATGCCGCTGCACCACAGGAAACGGATTCACGACGCGTTTTAATCGCAAAGACGATTGCGATTCTGGGACAGACAGCCGTTTTGGTGGGCATGCTCTTGATTGGGAGCCATCACTTCGCGAATCTCCGGGCTGGCGCCGGTTGTGTGATGCTCTACCTGCTTTCTCCCTACACGGCACAGATGACGGGCCGCGTTGACCATGTCGTTCCGGCTGCCATGATGGTTTGGGCGGTCCTGATGTATCACCGTCCACTCATCGCGGGCATGTTCGTCGGGGCGGCTGCGGGCCTGGTCTACTACCCGCTTTTCTTGCTGCCGCTTTGGATCGGATTTTATTGGCAGCGTGGTGGCGGGCGATTCGGTCTTGGCGTGGTCGCGACCCTCACCGTTTTGACGGGCCTGCTTGTTCTGGCAGGCGGTGAACCCTTTCTCCTGCATTTGCGCCGGATGTTTGGCTTGTTCATGCCGACGTGGAATCCACAGGGCGTCTGGGCCGTCGGCTGGAATCCCGTTTGGCGCTTGCCAGTCATTGTGGGCTTTGTCATCCTCAGCTTCTTTTTGGCAACTTGGCCAACCAACAAGAACCTCGGGTCTCTGATCAGTTGTTCCGCTGCTCTGATGGTGGCGGCACAGTTTTGGCATGGCTACGGTGGTGGACTCTACTTGTCCTGGTTCTTGCCGCTGGTGCTCTTGACGATGTATCGTCCCAACTTGCAAGATCGCGTTGCATTGCGAGTCATTGATGGACCGTCTGCCCCCCCGACCCCAAGAGCCACCATGGAAGTGGACGCCGCGTGATTGAAGACCCAAGTGGTGAACCATCGGAAAACAATCGCCCCACAGAGAAGAGCTTCTCCGGATTCGATTGGTATGCCAGTCAAAAGCAGCGATCCGAAGATGACATCGCGGCGCTGACGTCGGCGGATCAACGTTTCGCAACGATACGCTTGGCCCTCTTTGCCGTCTTCGTCCTCGGTTTCGCCTTTGCGGTCGCAACGCAGCATTCACTCTGGGGCTCGATCGCTGGCATCAGCTTCATGGGTTTCTTGTTTGCCGTGATCCGCAATGAATCTGTGCGGCAAAAGTTGGATGCGTTGAGAGCAAATCAGGACACACTGAACCGGCTGATGGCGCGTTGTCAACGCGATTGGGAATCGCTCGACAAGGACCTGCTGAATCGGCACCAGGACCACCTGAGACTCGATTCCGATCAAACCACGCTCTCACGTGACCTGGATCTGTTCGGTCGCACTTCCTTGTTCTCACTCGTATCGATGGCTGGCACCCAGGCCGGGGCTCAGATGCTAGGAACATGGCTATCATCCGCTTCGACTCCGAAGCAAGCGGAGGAGCGTCATCGAATCGCGGCACTGCTGGCCGAGAACCGGGAATCGAGGCTGAGCTTTTACACCCGTGCACGCCAAGTCGGTTGTCAAGCAGACGATCCCTCCGCGTTTGTGCGATGGGCGGTTGGGCCCAGATGGCTAGAAAACAGAACGGCGATTCAAGTCTGGCCCGCGATCTCATCGGTGGTCTTTGCGGCCATCGTCGCCGTGGGGCTTTCTCGCGGCTGGGACGTCGGGTTCGGCTCGGGCGTCCGCGTGATCGCCGTCGGCTTGATTGTTCTGGCAATCGTTAACTTGATCTTGGCCGCGGTTTTTCTCACCCCAATCGCCCAGATCTTTGCCACCGCCATCGCATCGCGTCGTTCGGTTGGCGACCTGCAAAGTCTCTTGGATGCAGCCCGACCAT
>JBCCYK010000127.1:0-18133 GCA_039189905.1 Planctomycetota bacterium | reverse complement strand
CAGCGGGGATATGGTGGTGATTATCTCGATTGGCGATGAACCCAAAGTGCGGGCCGTGATGGATGAGATCAGCAATCTCCTTGGCGCGCATATTGGCGTCGTGGCCTTGTCGGACGCAGGCGATCCGGAGTCGCTGAGGTGGCCGCATCCCAGAACGGATCTTGCCCGCGCCACTCGCCCTCCAGGTCCACGGCCATGACAAGGGATTGCCCCGGAGTCGCATCAAAACTGGTCAGCAGATGATCGGCATACCCGAAGACGGAAACGGAAAGCTGTGTGGAATCGGCATGGAGGTTTGTATGACCGCCCACCATGGGCACATCAAACGCCGTGCAGGCATCTCGCATCCCATCGAGAACTTCACCAGCGACTTGCTCGTCGTTGGACCAAATCGCATTGACCAATGCCTTGGCCGTTCCCCCCATCGCCGCGATGTCGGAGAGATTGACCATCACGGAAGACCAGCCCGCAAACCAGGGCATGCGGACAACAAAGTGGGGGTCCATACCTTCGCAAGCCAATAGATCGTAGCCGTCACCGCGAGGAATCGCGGCGGTGTCATCGCCGACACGAATCGGGCTGTCGCCCGATATCCCGAGTCTTTGCACCGCGATGGCGATATCCGACTTCAAGGCGCTCATGGCTCGACCCGTAAGCATCGCTTGAGCCGCTGGTCATGGTTTGAAGAGGCTGTCTGGGAGTGGAGATAACGTGCCCACGCCACCTCGGTCTCCGTCAACAAGATGGCAGGATCGAATCTTTCAAGGTCAGCCTCGACCAGAAGATGAGGCAGATTCTCATGGCGAATGAAAGCCAGCTCGTTCCAACCCAAACGAGCAAACAGACGACGGTTTTGGGGTTGGATGTGAGCAAAGAATCGATCGCAACCAATCGCGACGGCGGACGCAACCGCCTTGCGGATCAAGCCCGCCGCGGTGGCCGCAGCACCTCGGTGTGCTTTGACGATTGCCAGACGCGAACCCCACCACACACGTTCATCCCCAACTGCTTGAGAGCAGTGCGCCGGAAAGTCACCCCTATGAAGCCGCACCGTGCCCTCCACGGGTTCCCGTCTGTCAGCGTGATCAGGCCCGACCTGTTTGACGCAGCTTGAGCGACTTCCCCGTTGCAGGGCGATGATGTTGAGCGACAAGGCATCGAAACGATCACGATCGTGATAGTCAAAGACACCCTGTTCGTGAACGAACACCTCCCGTCGAATGCGAAGCGCGGACTCAATCTCCCATGGTTCAATGGCGTAACGCAATCGACCCGATTGACGTTCTCGCGGCTGTTCGGTCGCCCTTGCTTGCCACGCGTCGTTCGCCCTTGGGGCGTTCCAAGCGGAGATCATGGGGTTCATCGTGCCGCCTCCTCGAACTTTCCTAACGACGAGCACGCACCACATCGGGCGCAACCGGCTTTCACACTTTCCCGTGTCATACCGGCGGCGACCAGCATGCGACTGAGTGGTTCCAAGATGGAGCGCATCATCTCCGCGCTGGGCGCAGGGGTGTCCTGCACGGGCGTGCCTGAGATGGGCGTCAGGGGAACCACAAACGGGTAAACGCCCAGCTCAATCAGGTGCCGGGAAACACGCAGGATCTCGTCCACCGTGTCTCCCAACCCGGCGATCAAGTAAGTCGTGACCTGTGATTTTCCGAACACGCCGACAGCCGTCTCAAAAGCCCGGAAGTAGTCCGCCAAGGTGACCTCACATTTTCCCGGTAGCACGCGACGTCGAACGACCGGATTGACAACCTCCAAGTGCATGCCAAGCGTATCGATGCCGGCATCATGCATCCGTTGATACCAGGCATCATCACTTGGCGGTTCGCATTGCGCTTGAATCGGGATATCGACGCGGCGACGGATGGCTTCGGCGCACTCGGAGAGCGTTTTCGCACCTCGATCCGTGCGGTTCGGTGTGCCGGTGGTCATGACCATGTGCCGGACACCATCCAGCTCAACCGCGGCCTTTGCCACTTCCGCCAGTTGCGAAGCGGTCTTGCGTGCGATGGTGCGCCCTTCCTGGAGCGAGCGGCCAATTGCGCAGAATTGGCATGCCGTCTTCTTGTTCTCGTAACGCAGGCAGGTTTGAAACACCGTTGTCGCGAGGACATCGTTGGAATGGAGCGTTGCGATCTTCCAGTACGGGATGCCATCGGCGGTTTCCAAGTCGTAGAAACGGGGGCGTCTTGGAAATCGAACCAGACCCATCGTTTCACCGCCACAGACGACCTCGCTCGTCCCGTCGCGTTTGGGCGGCAGCGCGATGAAGGGGGAATCAGACGCTTGCGTCGTGTGCACGGGAGCCATGAACGTCGTGTTGCCAAGTGTCATGGCTTTGTGATCCGAAGGACCCGCTCCACCTTGCCGGCTGGGTGCTCCGACGCCGATCTGGACCAGGCGAATGCCTTGGGTTTGCAACTCGTTGATCAGCTCCGCATCGGTGAGTGAGTCGGTGGCGACCATCATCGTTCCTCCCCTTGGAGTGTCGAAACACACTCCGTACTTGAATGACTTGTGGCTTCGGATTGGTACATCACACCCTTGTTCGCGTGCGTGATGGTGAGCTCCGGCGCTGGTGAAAACGCACTGACAGCTTCTTGCGGGCCGCTCGCAGTTCGCGCGATCGGCTGCGGTCGGTCGTCCATCATCAAGGACAACAACTCGGGCCGCGCGTAATGCCCGATGCTGTCCATCATGCGTTTCCGCTTGGTGATCAGACCCATGTCGAGATCCGCGATCAGAATGCCCTCGCCCTCCGTCAGCGGCGGTGCCAGATGGGTTCCCTCGGGACTGACGATGGCGGTGCAGCATCCGCCGGTCAGCGCTTTCTCAAAGCGATTGTCGGGATCCAGAAACTGGCGATGTTCGTCCGTCAACCAACCCGTCGAGTTGATGACGAACGCGGCTGATTCCAAAGCGTGCTGGCGGATGGCAACTTCCATCTGATCGGCGAACACTTGCCCGACCATCGAACCCGGAAACTGAGCGACGTGGATCTGCTCGTGTTGCGTCATCAGTGCGAAACGGGCCAATGGGTTGTAGTGTTCCCAGCATGCCAATGCCCCCAACCTTCCCACGGCAGTTTCGACGACTTTCAGACCCGACCCGTCGCCTTGCCCCCAAATCATGCGCTCATGATAGGTGGGGGTGATCTTGCGTCGATGCAGAACCAGTTCCCCATTCGCGTCGAAGACCAATTGCGCGTTGAAAAGGGTCCCCTGCACCCGTTCATTGACACCGATCGCAACCACCATCCCATGCTGTTTGGCGCGGCTACCGATGGCCTCGGTGGACGCGTCGGGAACGGTCACCGCTCCCTCATAAAGAGCGAGGTGTTTGCGACCAATCTGAACCGGCGGGTCGATGAAACTGAAGTAGGGATAATAGGGCAGGAAGGTCTCAGGAAAACAAATGACCTCAGCGCCATCGACCGCCGCCTGGTCGATCGTCTCCAGGACCTTCGCAAGTGTTCCAGCCAAGGACCTCGCCGGGTCTTGATCAAAGACCGGCGAGATCTGAGCGGCGGCGGCTCGAACGGTTGCACCACTTGTCACGTGTGATGCCATGATCACATCGTCCAAGTATCAAGGATGAACGCACCATCTCGACGATGAAGCAGGATCAAGTCCAGCACGTCCAAAGGATTGATCGGGATGATGCCATCCTGAAGATTCGCCTCGCCATATCCATAGAGGGCCTGCATCGCGAAACGGCACGCATAGATCTTGCCACCTTCTTCCATGAACTTGGCCATGTTGTCATGAAAGTTCTGATGCCCTGGGAACGGCGCGTCACCAAGCGTCGGAAAGCCTCGCTTGATCCCCAGTGTGACCCCGGGACCGTACAGAAGCATGGAGGTTTCGAATCCCTTCCGAAGCAAACGTTTGCCCTGCAAGATATTGACCAGCCCGACCGAACCTTCGAAGGCCACGGTGTGGAATGTGATCAGCGCCTTCTCCCCCTCCTCCGCTTTCACGTCCTCGAATACTTTCTCTTCATAGTCCACCAACGCGTCTCCGAATTGGTGGTGGGGCTTGTCAATCGTTGGCATGAATGATCCCTTGAGGTGCTTTGAGTCGGACGTCGAAACCAACGCAACGTTGGTCGCGAAGGGATGGCATGGCAAACGGCGGTCCAATTGAGATTTCCGTGGCAATGCCGCAATTGCTTTGCCCGCATGCGAGCAATGATGCACTCAATCATCCATTCAATTCGAAGACCGCATTCAGACGGTCGTCAATGGAAGCGGTTGTGCTCAATGATTGAGCAGGCACTTGGAGTGCTTCGTGCCGTTTGACGCGGTGCCAGCCCCTGGCGGGCGGTGTGCGAGCGCATCTCGGCGAGATGCGGCGACTTTCGGCACGACTCTCCGAGGCGTTCGCTCCTGTTTAAGCAAGCCCCTGTTCGACACATTCGAAGCCGTGAATCCGATCAACGAGGCCCATGAAGCGAGGACGAAGACAGCTAAAGCCTGAACTCCAACGTGCCGACGATCCTGCTCGCGACTGGACTGTGTCTACACACCGGTTTGATGGTGGACAGCGCTTACGCAACCGACGCGAACAATTCGGCAATGGCTTCTAGAGAGCGGCGCGTTTCTTCGCGGTCCGCAGGGCCACCCAAGCAAAGCCGGAACGCGTTGGGATGTTCGTTGGTGACACAGAAATCCGAGGAATCGACAGCTCCGAGGGCGTAACCCCGCGTCAGATTGACCACCTGAGAACACGTCAGCTCGGGCGGGGGCGTGACCCAGGCATGAAAACCATACTCCGATGATTCGGCAAACTCCGATCCCAGCGTTTGGTCGAGGATTTTGCGACGGACACGGCTTTCCGCACGAATGTCAGCTAGCACGGCATCGGCCAGTCCACTCGTGATCCACGACGATGCCAATGCCGACAGAACGGGGGACGCCATCACCGACACCGCTCGCAGATGCTCGGCAACTTCGTTGGTTTTCCCGTCGTTGGGTGTGAGGAGGTAGGCGATTCGTAAGCCCGGGCCCAGGCATTTCGCCAGTCCTGTGATGTAGAACGTCAGCTCGGGAGCCATCATCGCGATTGCGGGAGGGGGACTGACGGGTAGGAAGCCATAGGCATCGTCTTCCACGATGGCAATGCCATGTCGCCGTGCCACCTCGATCACCTCCGCTCTTCTGCCAACGGGCATGGTTTGTGTCGTTGGATTTCGCAGGGTCGGATTGAGATAAAGCGCCCGGATGTGATGCTGCTTCGCGACCG
This sequence comes from Planctomycetota bacterium, assembly GCA_039189905.1. Classification (GTDB taxonomy): domain Bacteria; phylum Planctomycetota; class Planctomycetia; order Pirellulales; family Pirellulaceae; genus Rhodopirellula. The sequence continues at coordinate 12,881 of JBCCYK010000127.1, read as the reverse complement.
TTTCCAAGGCAGCCGGATCGATTCCCTTGTCATCTTCGGGCAATCCCACCAGCGATGTGCGAAGCGTTTTCGCAATCTTTCGGAGACCCGGATAAGTGATCGATTCGCAAGCGACCTTGTCACCGGGTTGCAGCAAGACGGATAGAACAGCGCTGATCGCGGCATGAGCACCGGCCGTGATCAACAGCGCATGTCGATCGACGAGGATCCCGCGACGTGTCAGCCAGTCGATCGCCGCCGACTTGTCGTGGGTGACGCCACCGCTCGGTTGGTAACGCATCAGTTGGGTCAAGGACTGGCCGACCTCGTTCAATGCGGCGCTCATCCGAGCCACGAGTGCCGGGTCTTGGACGTCCGGCGGTTGATTCATCGACCGATCGGCCAGGTCGGCACGTCGATGGTGGGTCTCGCCCTTTTGACGATGCGTGCGGACAAAGGTGCCCGAACCAACGCGTGCTTCGACCAACCCAATCCGTGCGGCTTCGGCGTACCCACGAGCGACGGTGGTGACATCCAGTCCAATTCGATCGGCCAAAGCCCGCTGCGTAGGCAGGTGATCACCGGTGGTTAAGCGACCGTCCTCGATGTCTTCCGCGATACATTGTGCGATGGCTTGAAACAGCGGGCCATCGCAGCCATTCAGGTCGGGTGTCCAGTCAACGCGGCGGATAGATCGAGCCATGAAAAGGTTCCTCGAATCAAGACATCGCCGCCTAAAGTCGACATCCAAGCTCAGCAGGTGGGGGTTCGCCAATCAAGTCGTTAGCACCAACGAAACCGAATCGTCGGTGGATCCAACGCCTTCTCGCCAGAGAACTCTAGCCGCCTCACAAGTCCGAACGGCATGGACGGCGACATTCAATCCGGTGCGCCAGAATCCGTGCCACTGCTGTTTGTTAGTGGTTCCTCTTGGGACATTCTTTGTCGACCAGACCAAGAAAGCGTGCTAGTGATGGAGAGGGATCTCACGAGCATCCACGTGCACGCGAAGCACCTTGAGGTCTGGATCGAGTAACACCAGGTTGGCGCGTTTGCCGGCCTCGATGCTGCCAACCGTGCTGGCGATGCCGCCGCGTTCGGCGGGCGTCAGGGAGGCCATGCGAATGAGGTCCGGGAGGGTCGCCGACGTTTGAGCTTTCATGGTGCGGATCATGTGATCCAAGGCCTGGATCGAACTGGCTAGGCTCGTGCGCCCGGGGGCCCAACCGACTTCCCCATCGCTTTCAAAACGGCTGCCTGTCTGATCATTCCCGAATCGATAGTCACCCGGCGGCATGCCTAGCGCGCGATTGGCATCCGATACCAGGCAAAGGCGTTTGGGACCGAGCATGCGATAAGCGAACTCCAACAGTTCTGCGGAGAGGTGATGCCCGTCGGCGATCACTTCCGTGCTCATTTCCTGATTCAACAACACGAACTCAGCCATGCTTGCCTGCATGGGTGTCCCGAATCGGCTTCGAAGGGAAGGAACGCTGCTCATGGCACACCAAAAATGATCCACATGCCGCATGCCCCGATCGAAAGCCGCTTGCATCTCCGGCCAGCTGGCGTTGGAATGCCCACAGGTGATCAAGCAACCCGCTTTCCGAGCCGCCTCATAGAAACCTGTGGCGCTTTCGATCTCGGCGGCGCAGGTCGCGATGCGAATCATGTCACTGGCAAAGTACCGATCGAACTCCTCGGCGATCGGTTCGCGTCGACCGGCTTTCGAGTGGCAGCCCACTTTGTCGGGTGCAAAGTACGGACCGTAGAGATGCACTCCTTCTAAGTGCGCCGACGTGGGTGCTTGTTGGTACTGCCGACAGGCTTCGATTGCGTTGGTGATTTCGTCGCGACTACCGGTCGTGGTGGTTGCAAAGAGACTGGTTGTGCCGCGTCGCGCATGCGCATCGCAAACCGCTTGGACACTTGCGAGCGTTCCGTCCATCACATCGGCTCCGTCCCCGCCATGCACATGAAGGTCGACGAAGCCCGGGACCAGGTAGTTCCCCCCGCCATCGATCACATCGCAATTCGGATCGAAGCGTTTCTCGTCTTGGTCTGAGGAAGACAAGACTTCGTGAATCAAACCATCACGCACCACGACCGTGGTGTTCTCGAGCAAGGAATCTGGCAGAACGACTGTGACATTCCGATAGGCAAAGGGGTTCATGGAAGTGAAGTCTGATGGGGTTTGCATCCAGTTGAAGTCGAGGCTTCTAACGCGTTGTGGCGGATAACCGTGTGTGGAGGCGGCTAAAGCCTGGACTCCAACGGTTACAGCGCGAGGTCTTGAAAGAAAGCGGGGACAGTTTCGCTTGCTTTGCCGCGAATCGATTCGTCGAACAGATTGGACTGCGGCGTGTCGTCAAGATTGATCTCCACCGTCCGGCATGTCGGCGGTGTCCATTGGACGATGCCCGCAGCAGGATAAACGAGGGCGGAGGTACCGATGGCGACGAAGAGATCGGCCTCGAAGGCGGCTTGCTCAATGCGATCCATCCCGATGGGCATCTCGCCAAACCAAACGACATCGGGGCGGAGCGTTCCTCGCCGTGCCGGATCCTCCGGTGCATCCGGATGCGGGGTGTGGGTATTGAGATCCTCCGTCCATGGGTATCGCGTTTCGGTATCCAGACAGCGAGCTTGCAGGAGTTCGCCATGCATTGCCAGCACGTTCTTACTCCCCGCACGCACGTGCAGGCCATCGATGTTCTGCGTCACCAGCAGGAAGTCACTCTCACCTGACTCGGCATGGCGCGCTTCAAACGCCGCGAGTGCCTTGTGGGCGGCGTTGGGCTGGACCGTGGGAGATTGAAGCGCACGACGACGGGCGTTGTAGAACTCATGGACCATCTTGGGATCGCGTGAAAACGCTTGGGGCGTGGCGACGTCCTCGAAACGATGCCCCTCCCATAAACCATTGGCATCGCGAAACGTTGGGATTCCCGATTCGGCTGAGATGCCGGCGCCGGTCAGTATCAATACATTCATTGGTTTGGCCTTGGTCCTTGACGCGGCCCCTGCCCGCCCAAATTCGGTTCAGCAATGCCGCCGAAGGTCTGTTATTCTAGGTGAAGGGTTCAGAAAGCAACCGTGTGGCTTCACGGCGTGCCATTGCATCCCTATCCCGCCTTCGTGGGTGTGACTCGACTGGATCGCACCTTCCCGCCCGCCCAACAGATCACCATGCCTCGATCGCATCGCCGTTTGACGCTGGTCGCTTTCTGGTTCTCCATTTGCTCGTTCGCCAGCGCGACCGATGGAAGCGAACCCGAGAAGGCAGCGCTGCGGTTTTTTGAGAATCGCATTCGACCCGTTCTGGTGGAGCACTGTTACGAGTGCCATTCCGCGGACGCCAGCGAACTGGGCGGTTCCTTGATGCTCGATTCAGCGGATGGCATGCGTCTGGGCGGCGACAGTGGGCCGGCCGTGATGCCGGGCGACTCCGATGCCAGCATGCTGATCAGTGCGCTCAAGTACGAATCCTCCGAGATGCCACCGGAAGGCAAGCTGCCTGAACAGGTGATCGCCGACTTCGAGAAGTGGGTGGCGGAGGGCGCGATCGACCCACGCAAGGCTGACGCCGACGCACTTCCCGTTCGTGATGAAATCAATTTGGAAGCCGGGCGCCAGTTTTGGGCGTTTCAGCCTTTGGTGATGGCAGAGATTCCGCGCGATGCTGGCGGCCCACTCAGGGCCGCGACGGACATCGATGCGTTCTTGAATCAATCGCTGGTAGCGGCCAATGTCACGCCGAATGCGCCCGCTTCTCCGGCGATTCAACTGAGACGATTGTCGTTTGACTTGACGGGCTTGCCTCCGAGTTGGGAACTCCAAAGCGAGTGGCTGAACGACCCGTCGCCGGCGCATTGGGCGCGGATCGTGGATCGACTGTTGATGTCGCCGGCGTTTGGCGAACACTGGGCAAGGCACTGGATGGACGTGGCTCGCTACGCTGACAGCAATGGGAGCGATTTCAATGCCACGCATCATGAGGCGTACCGCTATCGCGATTATCTGATCGAATCGTTCGCGATGGACCGCCCGCTGGACGAAATGGTTCAACAACAGATTGCCGGCGATCTATTGCCATTCGAGTCCGGTCGGCAGCGCCATGTCAATCTGGTCGCCACGACATTCCTGATGTTGGGGACCAAGATGCTGAGTGAGCGCGATAAGAAGAAGCTGACGTTGGATGTGGTTGATGAGCAGATCGATACAATCGGTCGCGCGTTCATGGGGCTCACGCTGGGATGTGCTCGTTGCCATGATCACAAGTTCGATCCCATCCCCACGGAGGATTACTACGCACTCGCTGGCATCCTCAAGAGCACGGTCACCTTGGAAGGGGAAAGCCAGAAGTATGTCAGTACCTGGCATCGGCAATCCTTGCCGACCTCCCAAGAACATCGCGATGCGGTCGCTCGATTTGAGACCGAGAAGAAGTCGCTGGAAAAGTCCATCAAGGCGCTCAAGGGCAACATTGACAAGTTGAAGAAGCAGTCGGCCGATTCGATCGCCGGTTATCTGGTGGACGATACGGAGACCATTCAGACGGGCAAATGGACGCATTCGACCTACATCAAGGATCACGTTGGCAGCGGTTACCTGCACGACAACAACGCGAACAAGGGGGCCGCGACGATCCGTTTCGAAATCAAACTGCCCAGCGCAGGCTGGTACGTTGTCCGGGCTGCTCACTCAGGAGGACCCAGCCGTGCGGCGGCCGTTCCCGTGACCGTTGCCACGGCGGATGGCGAGGAAGCCTTCCTCTGGGACCAGACCAAAATCCAGCAGAAGCCCATGTGGTCCACGCTAGGTCGTTTTCGCTTCACACCCGATGTTCCGGCAGCCGTCACGCTGAGCAATGCGGGTACGCAGGGATACGTGATTGCGGATGCGATTCAGTTCCTTCCCGAATCCTCCTTGGAACCGGAGGAGACGCAGGCGATTGCGGATCGGCGGGCCCAGGAACTCAAGGATCAACTGTCGTCGTTGGAAACGAAGCTGGTGGCCTTGGAAAACCAGCATAAGGAATTGCTTGCCGGCAAACCGGATGCGTTGCCGGAAGCCATGGCACCGCGAGACCTGCCGACCAGCGAGATTTCAGATAGTCCGGTTCACATTCGTGGTGAACCTGACATGGTCGGAGAACTGGTTCCGCGCGGTTTCCTGCAAGTTTGTGGTCCCGGTGACGCCCGCATCCATCAGCCGCGTGGAAGCGGTCGGTTAGAGCTGGCGCGATGGTTGACCGACCCCGATCATCCTTTGGTCGCGCGCGTGTTCGTCAATCGCATCTGGATGCATTTGATGGGTGAGGGGATTGTCAGGACCGTCGACAATTTCGGATTGCAAGGCGACCGTCCCTCCCATCCCGAACTTCTTGACTACTTGGCGATTCGATTCATCCGCGGTGGCTGGCATCTGAAACCGTTGATTCGTGAGATCGTTCTGACGGAGGCCTATCAAAGGAGTTCGGATCACCAAGCGGATGCGGACGCGATGGATACGGAGAATCGCCTTTGGTGGCGTATGCCGCGTCGTCGTCTGACAGCAGAATCGATTCGTGACGCGATGGTGTTTGCAACCGGGCGTTTGGATCCGACCCCGCGGGATCAACCCATGGCCGGTCGCGGTGTCTTGGTGTCGAGCAACGGGGGAGGTGATTCAGCCATGTTCGACGACGTGAGCCAGCCCGTGCGGTCGGTCTATTTGCCCGTGGTCCGCGGGTACGTGCCCGCGATGATGACGGCGCTGGACGTTGCGGATCCGGATCTGTTGGTGGGTCGTCGCCCGACCACCAACGTGCCCAGTCAGGCTCTTGTCTTGATCAACAGTCCGGACATCCAAGCTTGGGCGCGGCAAACCGCCAAACGCATCCTTGATGAAAACAAAGATCTTGAAAGCCGTTTGGAGCAGCTGTTTGCACTGTGCTTTCATCGTCCGGCTCGATCATCGGAGTATGAGTTCGTCACGCAGTGGCTACGGAAGCGGCCGACGGTTTCGCGTGACGAGGAAATCGATGCTTGGCAGCAGATCGTGGCCTCACTCTTCGCCAGCACACCGTACCGTTATTTGGATTGATGAACGAAACACCACGCTCCGAAGTCTCTCGTCGACGTTTTGGCACGATCAGTGGCATGACGCTGGGCGGCTTATCCGTGACGGCGTTTGCACCCAATCGTGTTAGCGCGTCGACTGACTTCTCTGCTGATGACGCGGCGATGTTGAAGCCGCACGTCAGGCCACGGGCAAAGCGAGTCATCTTTCTGTTCATGCATGGTGGTCCCAGCCATGTGGATACCTTTGACTTCAAGCCAACGCTTCAATCCAAAGACGGCGAGGAGTACCCATTTGCACTTCCCTCCAACATCGATGCCGTCCCCAAGCTAATGAAGTCTCCTTGGGAGTTTCGCCAGCGAGGGGAATCGGGCCTTTGGGTGAGCGAGTTGCTTCCCAATATGGCGGAACTGGCCGATTCCTTGTGCGTGATCAAGTCCATGCACACCAAGGGTCAATCCCACGGACAGGCGGTGGGGATGATCAACACCGGGAGTGACAACTTGGTTCGTCCCAGCGTGGGTGCTTGGGTCAGCTACGCGCTCGGCAGCGGGCATCCCGACTTGCCGGCTCACGTGGCCATTGGCCCCGCCACAGCCCATGGTGGCCCGCGGAACTTCGGCGCCGCCTTCTTGCCTGCCAAACACCAGGCGACGGCCATTGGCAGCAATGGGAAACCTGGCGAGGGAACGATTGACTTCTTGGACGGCCCCGGTTCCGCAGAGACCATTCAAGATCGCATGGAGTTCGTTCGGCAACTCAATGAACGCCATCTCGCGATGGCGGTGAAGGATCGCGAGATCACGGGCGCGATCGAAGCCTTGGACTTGGCGTCTCGTATGCGAAGGTCGGCCCCCGAGGTGTTCGATTTGGAACGAGAAACCGCGGAGACACAAGCGGACTACGGGATGGACGACAAAACGACCGCTCCGTTTGGACGCAGTTGTTTGTTGGCACGCCGCTTGGCAGAGGCCGGGGTGCGCTTCATCACGGTCAGCAGCGGACAGGTTTGGGACCAGCACAGCAAGCTGGTGGAAGGCCACAATCGCAACGCATCCAAAACGGACCTGCCAATCGCAGCCCTGATACGCGATCTCAAGCGTCGCGGTCTCTATGATGACACGCTGATCGTGTGGGGCGGTGAGTTTGGGCGAACGCCCGTGGTGCAAGGATCCAACGGTCGCGATCATAACCCGCAAGGTTTTTCTGTGGTCCTATCGGGCGGCGCGGTGAAGAACGGGATCACTTACGGCGAGACGGATGAGTTTGGCTACTTCGCACGGCAGGACCGCGTTCACATGCATGACCTTCACGCCACCATGCTTCATCTGCTTGGCGTGGATCACGAGCGGCTTACCTACCGTTATGCGGGACGTGACTTCCGCTTGACCGACGTGCATGGTCGGGTGGTCGAATCGATTTTGGCGTGAGCGCTCTTCGGTTTCGATGGCATCATTCCGCCTCTAAGGCATCGAGTTTTCGTATGACCAGTTCTTTCTCGGCTTGGGTGGGTGCCAAGTCCCAGGCTCGGCGATAGGCAGGTTCTGCTTCTTCCTTTTGTCCGTTGAGTGAAAGCAGGTCGGCGCGAATGGCGTGCCATAGATAGTAGTGCTCGTCCAGCCGTCGTGAATCGATCGACTCAAGGTGTTGGAGTCCTCGCTGCGGTCCGTGCAGGTGCGCAATGGCGATCGCCTGGTTGAGTTGATGAATCGGCGAGGGTGCCAGTCGACAAAGCAATGCATAACCGTCAACGATTCGTGACCAGTCCGTTGTCCCGTTGAGTTTGCCGCGACAATGTTCCGCAGCGATCAGTGCCTCCGCGTGGTAGCGCGTGACCTCTGGCTCGCTCGTGGCCGCCTCAAACCAACGGTAGGCTTCTCGAAGCAGTTTCAAATCCCACTTTCGAAGATCTTGTTCTTCGAAAAGCAGGATCGCTCCACCCTCGTCGAGCCGCGCGTCCAACCGGACGGCGTGGAACAACAGCAAGGCCAAGAAGGCGGACGAGGCGCCGCCACGGGTTCCCTCGGCCTCCGCCAAGATCAGTGCCAGACGAACGGCTTCTTCACAGAGTTCCACTCGAATGATGCGTTCCGCTTGCGTTGAGCTGTATCCTTCATTGAAGAGCAAATAGAGAACATGCTGAACCTGCGAGAGCCGCAAACGCATTGCCTCGTTGGACAGCCCCTCCAGTTCCAGACCCTGATGACGAAACCTCGCTTTCGCACGGGAGATTCGTTTCTCAATGCTATCGGTCGTTGAAACCAAGGCCCGCGCGACTTCCCTTACCGAGAAGCCGCAGAGCGTCTTGAGCGCCAGCGCCAGTTGTGACTCCGCGGGCACACAAGGGTCGCAACATACGAAGATGAGGCGCAGCAGACTGTCGTCGAGCTGATCCGTTTCCTGATCGAGGGATCGGGTTTCAAGATCCGCCAGATGCTCCGTTGTCAAAGCGTCCTTGCGAGATTCACGCCGGAGTTGATCCACGACATGGTTGATGGCGACGGTCAATAGCCAACGCGTCGGATCATCTGGGTTCCCGCGTTTTGGCCAGGATGCCAGAGCCCGAGACAGTGCGACCTGCACGTCATCTTCCGCCAAGGGAAGGTGCCGCATTCCGAATCGCCGAGTCAGAGCCGCGATCAAGCGCGCTGACTCGTGTCGAAAGTAGTGGTCGACCAGTTGTCGAGGTCCGGAACCTGCCATGAGCGGCTATTCCAGGCAAGCGAAGGGTCGTACCTCGACATTCCCGCCCATCGGAAGCATGGGACAGCCCTTGGCCATCTCAGCGGCCTCTTCGATGGTGTCGGCTTGAACGATGGAGTAGCCACCGACCATTTCTTTGCCTTCGATGAACGGTCCGTCGGTGACCGTCCCGTCCGGCTGGACTTGCAGCCCCATCGGTAACAGAGCATCCCCCCCTTCGATCAGGCTGTCGCCAAGGGAGGCAAACCAGGCGTGCCACGCAGCCATCATTTCTTGCATTTGTTCGGGAGAGGGCGCGATCGTCTCGGTCTCAGCATCCGATCGATAGACGAACATGAATTTGGACTTGGACATAGAGATTCTCCTCGGGAATAGTGAAAGCGTCGGCGGGCTCACGCGGCCCGCATTCACGAAAAGGACGAACGGGCTCCCGTCGACCGGACACCCCATTTTGCTTTTTTTTCTGCGACCCCGTGTTCCGCTGTCGCTTGGTGTTCCAGCAGCGAAACTCGCCAACTTACAAGATTAGGGTTGATCTTTTAGTAGCACGGCTCTCCGAGCCGTGAGGTCTCGGCTCGGAGAGCCGAGCTACGATCGTTGCAACCCGCACCCTTCCGATCCGCGAAATCCACGGGGTCAGTCTTGACGCCCCGGTCGAAGGGGGCGTATCGACAAACTCACTGATTGAGAAAGAAGCATCCTTCGATCCTGGGTGACTCAGCGACGAACGATTCGTCGTGCCCGGTCGAGGCAATTCACGGATGAGATCGATGACCAGCCAACCTGAAGAGACCCCGTCGGCCCCTGTGGTCGAATCTGTTCCCCTTCTTGACGTCAACCGCGACAACGCTCCCCTGCGAGACGAATTTGTCGATGCCGTGACCGCCGTGATTGACAGCGGTCGCTTTCTTTTCGGGCCCGACGTCGCTGAATTGGAATGCGAGATGGCGGGCCTTTGCCAGGTGGAGAACGCGGTCGGATGCGCTTCAGGCAGTGACGCGTTGCTGCTTGCCCTCATGGCCCTGGAAATCGGTCCGGGCGATGAAGTGATCGTCCCCAGTTTCACGTTCTTCGCTTCGGTCAGCTGCATCACGCGATTGGGGGCGACTCCCGTCTTTGCGGACATCTGTCCTGAAACATTCAACGTGTCGCCCGATGCGGTGGCCAATCTGATCACCGAAAAAACCGCGGCCATCATTCCAGTCCATCTGTTCGGCCAGTGCGCTCAAATCGACCGCATCTGTGAGATCGCTAGCGAAGCTGACATCCCCGTGGTCGAGGATGCCGCCCAAGCGATCGGCGCGGCCTATGCCAACCAACCGGCTGGCAGCTGGGGACTTTGCGGCTGCTTTAGCTATTACCCCACCAAGAACCTGGGCGGCATGGGTGATGGTGGGATGCTGACATCCAACGACGCGGCCATGGCCGACCGCCTGCGTTTGCTGGCAGGGCATGGCATGCGGCCGCGTTACTACCACCAAGCTGTTGGCATCAACAGTCGATTGGATTCTTTTCAGGCGGCCGTGCTCCGCGTGAAGCTGAAGCATTTGGATTCCTCGGTCCAGCTGCGCCGCGCCAACGCGGCTCGCTATGACCGCTTGCTGATGGCCAGTGGGTTGGTCGAGAAAGGCGCGATCACACTGCCGCGGCGCGATGCAAAGGCACGCCACGTATGGAATCAGTACGCAATTCGGGTCGCCGACGGACGTCGTGATGATGTGCGTGGTCACCTGGCCGAACGTCAAGTGGGCACGGAGATCTACTATCCCGTCCCAATGCACAAACAGGACTGTTTTCAGAATCTCTCCTTCCGGCAGGATTCGCTCGTGGAAACGGACCTTGCGAGCAGCCAAGTCCTGAACCTCCCGATCTTCCCGTCACTGACGGAGGCGGAGCAGGTGCGCGTAGTTGATTGTCTCGCAAGCTACTTTGCGATGTCCAGCCGCGCCGCGGCTTGATTCCGTTCCACCGCCCGACCCGTCTTTGTGGAACGGCGCAAGCCGCTCGCCTCATGCGATTCCCCTTTCCTCTTCAATTCGCTTTCGGTGTGGTTGCGACCATCGGATTCACTCCGACGATGGCGGAGGAAACAGCTGATTCCCAGTCGGTCATTCAGGCCGTCCTCCAATCACTGGAAGCGAATGCGATCTCGGACGCGGCGGACGCAATCACCCAGCTTGCTTGGGATCACCCCGCTGACGCCCGTTTGATTGCGGCCACCTTGAAAACCGCCACTGTTTTGGAGCGTGAGGGCGAGGTCGATCGCGCGGCCGACCTGTCTCACCGCGCCGCGCATTGGCTCTTGAACGGGTCACCTGAGGAGGTATCCATACCGGATGCGAAGCGTGACACGATCTGGTTGCTGTCCGCGCGTCGTCTCAATCGGGTTGCACGTTTTGAGGATGCCTTGGTTTGGATCGCAGCGATCGAGAAGAACACGGCATTCCCTTCGGCTGAGTTTCAATCTCAGGTGCATCAGCTGGCAATGCAAGTGGCAGCCGGGAGCTTGGACGCGCAACAACCCGCACTGGCGGCCCGGTCGTATCAAATTGCAATCAACCACGCAGGCGATGCCGACCTAGCAACCGCGCGTTTGGGCCTCGCTTGGTCCCGCACCCTGTCGGGCCAAGACCCTGCCGCGGCCCTGCAAGCGACCGAGTCCTACCTCGCGTATCACGAAGACCATGTGGATGTTCCATCCGCCCTGCTGCTGCAGTTGAGCTGCTTGACGCAGCTCGGCGAAGACACGCGTGTCGCGGAAGTGCGGACCCAACTGATCGAGCGGTTCCCCGAATCGGGCGCCACCCGTTCTGCTGTTGCCGCTTACTGTGATGCGAGGGGCGTGCCCGCGACGCCCGCGTCCATTGAGCCTGCGGTGGCATCCTACTTGACCGCGTTCATGACGGACGAAGAGCCCGAGCTTGCCGAGGCTTCGCTGGCGTTTCTGACCCACGGTCTCTACGCCGGCATTGAATGTGGCAAGGCCAAACCGGAACGCATCTACGCGAGTCGGATCGCCATCGTCGATGAGACCGGCCAGACGGCAACTCAGGTGCTGCAGACTTTAATGGAAGCCGATCGAGTCGCGGCTGCCGAACGCGTTGCGATCCAATGGTTGTCGCCCGCACGGCACGCGAACGATCCCAAGGGCGACACCGATATCGAGCTTTGCGCCGGCGTTCGTGAGGCGGCGAGCCGATGGGCGGGACGGACCGATCGATGGCTGTTGCTGGCACACGCCGCAAGTGAATCAGATGCCGGCCTATCGCCGGAGTCATCGGAATATCGCGCTGCGGGGCGCTGTCTGGCGGTCGACCGGTTGCTTGCGGAGTCATTGGTTCAGATGGGGCGTTCCCGAGAAGCACTCCTTTGGTGGCGGAGCATTGTCGACCAACACGCGGTCGACGATTTCCCGACCTTGCTTCGTTTGGCGGAAGTGGCATCCGCCGCTGCCGACCGAACTGAAGCTCATCAGCGGCTGGCGGCCGCGCGACGCGCTGCCTCGTCCACCGATGCCTACCCGACCGCCACCAGCTTGGTCGACCTTCTGGATGCCGAACTTCACATTCGCGACCTTCGCTTTGATGAGAGCCGATCTCTTCTAGAACGCGTCGTGCGAGCTGCGGAGGCTTCGCAAGAACTCCGTGGGCGTGCCCAGTGGATGATTGGCGAAACCTACTTGATGCAGCGACAGTATCAGCCGGCGATCGAAGCCTATCGACTGGTGGAAGGGATATCGGGCGGCGGCGTTTGGGCGGCGGCGGCGCTGCGACAGGCTGGGGGCGCGTTCGAACAATTGGGGAAGACGCGGCAGGCAGCGGTTTGCTATTCCGCATTGCTGAGCCGATTTGGTGACAGCCCCCACGCCGAGGGTGCCCGCGAGCGATTGGCAGCCATCGCTCCTGACCCGAGCCTCCCCAACGCACCACTCCGCCGATGAATGAAGGCCCCCAACCGCGTCCGTCTGAACCGCGTCGCCGAGCATCGATTCGTCGATGCTGCGTGAAACCTCATCCCTGGGCATTGGCGTCACGCGTTGCTCCGGCGGTGTTGTTGTGCGGCGGCTTGTTGCTGTGGATGCCGTGGCAGCGCCCATCGGCGGCGCAGGGGTTTGGAAACCCGGTCACCGGTGACTT
>JBCCYK010000126.1:0-18147 GCA_039189905.1 Planctomycetota bacterium | reverse complement strand
GCTTCCACGCGAATCGCTGTATTGGCATTTCCCGCACTATGGCGTCCATTCACCACTCCAGGCACCGAAGGACCTCACCAAGAAGTACGAGCGAGTTCCCCAGGCGGATCGTCAGGGCAAACCGGTTTACGCGGCAATGGTCGAGAGCATCGACAACAGCGTCGGTCGCGTGTTGGATGCTTTGCGAGCTTCGGGAAAAGAAGACGACACGCTCATCATTTTCACGTCCGACAACGGCGGGTTCTACAAGGCCACGAGCAACGCCCCACTGCGCGCCAATAAGGGTGCCTACTACGAAGGCGGCATTCGCATTCCCTTGATCATCAAATGGCCGGGTGTCGCACAGGCTGGCCGCGTGATTCAGGAACCGGTTATCAGCAACGACCTTTACCCGACTTGTTTGGCTGCCGCCGGGATCGCAATGAACCCCCATCAGCACATCGATGGTATCAGTCTGAGACCGTTGCTAGACGAGACGGATGAGCTTCCACGCGAATCGCTGTATTGGCATTTCCCGCACTACAACAAGCATCCCTCCAGCTATCCCTCGAGCGTCATTCGCAAAGGAGACTGGAAGCTGATCGAGTCATTCGATCCTGCGCAAGTCGAACTCTACAACCTGCGTGCAGATCTTGGTGAGACCACGAATCTTGCCGAGGACGAACCCGTTCGCCGCGAGGCACTTTTGCAAGAACTTGAGGCCTGGCGAACCGCGGTCGGCGCGGAACGAATGCGACCGAACCCACGAGCCACTATGAACGCCAGTCGTGTTGACGCGTTCGGGTTGTAGCCAACGGCTCTCGTTTACCATGTTCGGCTGGAATCCGATTGCCAACCCCTTGGAGCGGTGTCCCCATTCACAACCAAACCACGACCATGAAACGCTTCCTCGCGATTGCCTTGCTTTTTGGTGCGGCGTTCGTCAACACAGCCGCCGGCGCGAACCGACCCAATGTGTTGATGATTTGCATTGACGATCTCAACGACTGGGTCGGATTTCTTGGTGGTCACCCACAAGCCATGACGCCGCATTTGGATGCCCTGGCCCGGCGAGGCCGAGTTTTTTCCAACGCCCATTGTGCCGTTCCCGTGTGTTCTTCGTCACGCGTCAGCGTCATGTCTGGCGTCGCGGCGACAACTCACGGGAGCTACGAGATTGGTCCCAGCTACCAACAGTTGAAGGCTCTGGCCAACACTCCAACGCTTCAGCGGCATTTCAAAGACCACGGCTATCTCACGCTGTCTGGCGGCAAGGTGTTGCATCACGGCTTTACGGGAAGGTTAGCCAGCGACATTGACCGGTCACTGGGCCGAAAGAAAGGACCTCGCCCAAGCAAGCCGATGAACCGTCCATCGCACTGGAGCGGAGCATGGGACTGGGGCGCGTATCCAACCGTTGACGCTGAGATGGCTGATATCCAACTGGCAAAGAACGCTGCCGCAGCAATCCAGGAAAACCATGGCCATCCGTTTTTCATGTCCGTTGGCTTCTTTCGGCCACACGTTCCTCTTTATGTGCCGCCACGGTGGTTTGATCTGTATAACGCCGACACGATCAGTCTGCCGAATAACCCTCCGTGGGACCTCCGTGATCTACCCACGAATTTTCTGAGCATCAACGACTATGCGGTAGCGCCGACACACGCCGAGGTCCTCAAGCACGCGAAGCGGCGCAGCTTGACGCACGCTTACTTGGCTTCGATCAGTTTTGTCGATCACTGTGTTGGGATCGTGGTGGACGCGCTGATGTCCAGCCCTCATGCGGACAACACCCTGGTCGTCCTGTGGAGTGATCACGGCTTTCATTTGGGCGAGAAACAACACTGGGCCAAACGAACGCTCTGGGAAGAGTCCACGCGTGTTCCTTTGTTGTTCGCGGGCCCGGGGATCGAACCGGGGCAAGACTGTCGAGAACCCGCCAGCTTGATCGATGTCTATCCCACGCTGGTTGACTTGTGCGGCTTGTCTGCGAATCCGAACCTGGAAGGCGTGTCCCTGGTGCCTCAACTCAACGATCCGGCCACAACGAGGGAACAGCCCGCCATCACATCCTCCTATTTTGGGAATCACGCCATCCGCAGTCGTGACTGGCGACTGGTGGTCTATGAAGATGGGGCCGAGGAGCTCTACGACCATCGAACGGATCCCGATGAATTCAACAACATCGCTGAAGACCCAGCTTACGCTTCGATTCGCAACCAGCTTGCTGGTTGGATTCCCGATGATCAGGCATCCGAGTTCAAAGCAAACTCGGAGCGTTTGCGGACGCGTGGGAAATGATCGGACCCGCGTCAGCGTGGCCGGGGAGGGCAAGTCGCAAGAAAACAATCGCGTTCACAAGACATCATACCCGTGCCCTCCCCGAAATCTCGCTTGAGGCTCGCATTCGACCCTCCCTTCGCTGCGCGTGGGAGGGTGAAATTGGTGGCGATCAGCGAGCATCAAGAAGTGATCTTATTTGTTGCGTTACCAGCGGAGTCGACTCATGAGCACCTGCAGACACCTCGTCTCCTGTTTGATCGCATTGACTGCGTTCGCCAGCACGACGTGGGCGGATGAAGAGCGTCCCGACATTGTGTTCATCATCGTGGATGACCTGAACGACTGGCTGGGTTGTCTTGGTGGGCACCCCGATTCCAGTTCACCGAACATCGACGCACTCGCTGCGAGTGGCATGTTGTTTTCCCAGGGCTATTGCAACTCGCCGCAATGTCGCCCTTCACGCACCAGTCTGATGACCGGCGTTTACCCATTCAAAACGGGGACGTACTTCAACGCCCGATTCGGCGACGAGACGCCTGTCACAACCCCCACCCTCCAACAGTTCTTCATGGCGGGGGGCTACCGCGTTGCCAGCGGCGGGAAAGTCTTCCACGGCACTCCAGGCAAACATGGCGATTCGTTGTTCAAAAAGCCGGGAGATCCGAAACCGCCGAAGGGTAAAAACAACTTCAATGCAAAGGGGGCACCGAATGATGGGTATGCCCTCGACGTCGGCGACGAAGCGATGAGCGATTTCAAGGTTGCGCGGTGGGCAACGGAGCAATGGAACCAAGTGACGGACAAACCGCTCCTCATGACGGTCGGATTCTTCCGTCCTCATCGCCCGCTGCACGTGCCGAAGCCCTGGTTCGACGCATTCCCGCTCCGATCGATTCGACGCCCGGCCGAACCGGCGAACGCGAACGATTGGGATGACATGCCTGAATTTGCTCGTCGGCTTGCCCGCACCCATGCTCACAAACCGCTGCACAATGGGCTGAGCGATCACGAGTACATCGTCGCGAACGATCAATGGGAGGCAACGATCCGTGCTTACCATGCGTCAGTTGCTTTCGTGGATCGTCAAATCGGTCGGTTTCTTGAAAGCTTGACAACGAACCCTCGTGGTCGCGAGACCTATGTGATGCTGGTCAGCGACCACGGCTGGCATTTGGGTGAGAAGAGACACTGGTGCAAAGGAGCGATCTGGGAGCAGACAACGCATATCCCCTTCATCGTTCGCGGACCGGGTATCAAGGCAGGCACCCGATGCACACAGCCGGTAAGCCTGATCGATGTTTATCCGTCGCTTGTCGATCTCGCGGGCCTGGACATCCCAGACTGGCTCGATGGCACATCCGTCAAGCCGCAGTTGGCCAATCCATCAATGCCGCGTGGGCCTGCGATTTCTTCGTATGGGGCAGGCAACACTTCGATCCGCACCGAGCAATGGCGGTACATTCGCTACGAAGACGGCTCCGAAGAACTCTATGATCACTGGATCGACCCCAACGAATGGGACAACCTTGCGAATAATCCAGAGTATGACTCGACCAAGGAAAGCCTCGCCAAGATGATCCCGGCGAATCAACATCCCGGACTCGAGGTACAGGATTGGATCGACCAGTTTCAAAAGTAACCAAGCTGATGCGAAGAACCAACTATGACGTCGTCATCATCGGGGGCGGCCACAACGGGCTGGTGGCGGCATGTTATCTGGCGAAGGCGGGTAAGTCGGTGTTGGTTCTCGAGCGAAACCCCGAAGTCGGTGGTGCCACCCAGTCCAAACGGATCTTCGACGGCATTGATGCGAGGCTTTCTGTCTATTCCTACCTGATCAGCCTCTTTCCTCAGAAGATCATCGATGATCTCGGGCTGGACCTGAAACTCCGGGCGCGCAACACCGCGTCTTGGACTCCCGTACTTCGAGACGGGAAGTTCTGTGAACTGCTGGTCCGCAACGGCGATCCCGTGGCGAATCGACAAGCCTTCGGCGAGCTGACCGGTAATGACCATGACTACAACGGTTATCTCGAACTGCAGCGACTTCAGCAACAAGTGGCGTCCGTGATCTGGCCAAGCTTGATGTCGCCGATGGTGGCGCGCAAGGAGATGCGAAGTCGTTTGAGCGGCGCAGCATGTGAAGCCTGGCAGGCACTGATCGAGGAACCGCTCGGAAACCTCATTGAACGCTTGATTGCAGATGACCTGATTCGTGGGTTGGTCTTCACAGACGGAAAAATCGGCGTGCCAACCCACCCACACGATCCCTGCCTGCTACAGAATCGGTCGTTTCTCTATCACGTGATCGGTCGCGGAACGGGCGAATGGCGTGTCCCTGTCGGAGGGATGGGAGCGTTGGTCAGCGAGCTATTGCGCGTGGCTCAGACCACCGATCGCGTGCGGATGGAATGTCGGGCACGCGTTACCAGGGTGCACGCGGACCCTCGGACCTGCGAATTGACCTATGAGCTTGGTGAAGAGCAGATTGGCGTGGATACCAAGGTAGTCCTATGTAACGCCTCCGCGCAGGAACTTGCGAGCTTGACGGGCACAGCGGGCAGCCAAATCGAATCCATCGAAGGTGCTGGATTCAAGATGAACATGGTCCTGGAACGACTGCCCAAGCTTCGTTCGAAGGG
The DNA here is from genome assembly GCA_039189905.1 of Planctomycetota bacterium. Lineage (GTDB taxonomy): Bacteria > Planctomycetota > Planctomycetia > Pirellulales > Pirellulaceae > Rhodopirellula. The sequence goes on along the minus strand of JBCCYK010000126.1, from coordinate 13,243 downwards.
TTGCGATGCGCACCTAGCCTTTGCTGGCACCGTGCACATCGACGAAGGCTACGAACAAATGATGACGAGCTACCGCGAAAGCATGGCAGGACAGGTCCCGACAAAGCCGCCAGGTGAGATCTATTGCCATACACTGACGGACAACACCATTCTGTCCGAGGACCTACGACAACGAGGGTTTCATACGATCACCCTGTTTGGGCTCGATCTCCCGTATCGCGTCTTCGCGAATGACAACAACCGTGTCCGTAGCAAAGTTGTGGACAGGTTCTTGGCGGGCATCAATCAGTTCCTCGAAGAACCCATCGAAGACTGTCTTGCGAAGGACTGTCACGGGAAACCCTGCCTCGAAGCCATGAGTGCGGTCGATCTCGAAAACAACATTCACCTTCCCAAAGGAAACATCTTCCACGGCGATCTCACCTGGCCCTTCGTCGAGACACAAGAGGAAGCAGGTGGATGGGGCGTCGAGACCACGCACGCGAACGTGCTGTTCTGTGGGTCAGCAGCCCGACGTGGCGGCGCGGTGAGCGGGATTCCCGGGCACAACGCAGCCCAGAAGGCCTTGGAACTGCTGTCAGGATCATCTTTGCAAGAAGGTGGGTGAAGCGACGATGGCTTGGATCAAGGACGCGAAACGATAGTTGTCTTCTCGGCTCGCGCTGACAATGGAACGAATGGTGACCGCGTCGCGATGGTCGACCGTGCGACCCAAGGCAAATGTCAGCAGCTTTTCTGCGAGACAACTGACAAACAGTTCGGGGTTGGCCAGCACCGCGGCTTCCAAGTCCGCCACGCCATCGACGATTGTCCCGTCCGGGAGCACACCGCTGGCGTCGACAGTTTCGTTCCCATCGAATCGGCGAAAGCGACCCAGCGCGTCATAGTGGTCCAAGGCGAAGCCAACGGGATCGATCAAGGCATGGCAGGAAGCACAGGCCGGGTTTTCCCGGTGAGCGGCGAGGAGATCACGAAAGCTGTCCGCGTGTTCCGTCGACTTGCGTTCAATCTCCGGGACATCGGGCGGCGGGGGCGGCGGGGGCGTGCCCAGGATGTTTTCCAAGACCCAGTTGCCGCGGATGGTGGGTGATGTTCGTGTTGCATAGGAGGTGACCGTGAGGACGCTACCATGCCGTAGTAGGCCGCCGCGATTCGACCCTGCCGGCAAATCGACGCGGCGAAAGTGACTGCCGCGGACATCACTCATCCCGTAGTGGATTGCCAAGCGTTCATTGAGGAATGTGAAAGGTGAATCGATCAGCTCCATCACACTACGATCCGCCCGCATCACGTGCTCAAACAAACGCTGCGTTTCCTGAACAAACGCCGCGCGAAGATTGGCGTCAAAATCAGGGAATCGCCGTAGATCTGGCGTCACGCCAGCAAGGTTTCGCAGATACAACCATTGGGACGCGAAGTTTGTGACCAGGCTGTCGGCGCGTGGATCCGCCAACATGCGAGAGACTTCGCGGCGCAAGACGTTTGGGTCACGCAGTTCGCCTGCGGAAGCGCGATCCAGCAAACCTGCATCCGGAAGTCCACTCCAGAGGAAACCGGCCAAGCGTGCTGCCAGTTCAGCATCTCGCAGCGGTCTCGGCGTCTCAGGAGTCTTGGCGCGGTTTCCATCAGGATGCCAGTCGGATTCCACACGAAACAGGAAGTGCGGGTTGACCAGGATGGATGCTAAGGCGATCTCCATCCCCAATTGATATCGGTTCTGCCAGGCTCCCATCGCGACCACGGACGCGGTCTGCTCGGAATGCGCGTTGGACGGATCCCGGATGGTGGATCGGAACAGATCCAAGGCGACATCGATGTCCTCGTCCGTCACATCGCGCCGAAAAGCAAATCGTGCCAGATGAAGCAGACTCTGTCGCGCCGCTTCGATTTGGTGCTCCAGCGAGCCCGACTTCGGGTGGACCGTGAACACGCGTCGGCGACTGGGTGTACTGGCAAGGTTGGTATCGATTTGCGGTGTGTGCGGATGACGATCTCCCGCGTCTTCAGTCCCGCCTCCTGTGTGCGTCTCCGTTCTCAGAGGGCCCACGACAGACACTTCGAAGACAGCGGGTTGTTGCCGAGGGTGTCGATGCCGATTGTAGGCGGCGTCAAACGGTTGGCGTTTGATTTCCAATAGTGACAGGCCTTGATCGACAAACGTGACCGCGATCGCGTGGGGGCCTGATGAAAGATCGAGGTCCACGTTGAGGTTGGCATCGATCAGCGTGTCGTCTTTGCTCTTGCCAGCCGGTTGGATTGAAAAACGATGATGGGGCTTGCCATCGATCAAGACGTCCAGGTCATGGGCGCGATACAGACCTTCGATCATTTCGTCGCGGTCTCGCGTCAAGCGGACTGACAAGCGGTAGCGACCGGATTCCGCAAACGTGTGTTCGAATTGCACACCGCCACGCGTCCCGAGTGGCAGACCCTCCATGTGTTTTTCTTGGGTCAAATCGGCGGGGAGACGCACGGTGATGCCGTCAGGCACGCCGCGGGCTCTTCCCACGGTCGTCCGTGCGATTCTCTGGGCGGCGCTGAGGTACCGCGACATGAGAACCGGCGACAGCTCTCCCACGGTGATGTTGTCAAACCCGCCGCTCGACTCATCCTTTGGCAACCACTTTGCCGCATCCACGGTCACGTCCAGCAGATCTCGAATGCTGTTCTGATACTCGATGCGGGTCAACCTTCGAAGTCGTGCGACTCTCGCCGCACGCGGGTATTGCTTCGCGACACCATCCAAACAGTCCGCGAGCTCTCGTGTAAACGCCTGGAACTCTTGGTCCGATGGCCGGTCGGCGTCGGGGGGCGGCATCTGGCGCGATGCCACACGCTTGTAGATCCATTCCCACTTCTTGAGAGGGTCCTCTTCCAACGAGCCCCTCTTCTGTGCGTCCTCAGACGACCACCAGCGTTCCTGCTCGAGCGACGCCGATTCCAAATCAAGGCCCGCCTCCTGATCGACCTCGTTATGACAGCTTACGCAGTAGCTTTGCACAAAGTCATCGATCGAACGGGCCAACAACACGCGATCTTGAGCGGTCACATGCAGCGGGGAACCCAGGCCCAGCACCGTCGTCAGGAAAAGAAAAACAGTCGTCGTCGCGTGTCGGTTCATGGGGGAATCACTGGACTCACAGGGCGGGATCGCAGGGCAAGAGTCTAGCCCAACGCGGTCTTGGCCGCGAATCATTGGCACACGATCACGCCAAAGGCAGACCCGCTTCTGCCTGGCAGTGGGAGTCATGCACGCGTTGCACGTCCACCGCGTTGGCACAAGCTTGCATCCCGCCGAACTGGGCTACCAAGCGGCAAGCGGCATGGTTCCGGCGACGTTCGTCGTACTGATCCACCCACTGCTGACGTTCGTTCAGTCGATCCGGACGGATGGGCCAAACGCCACCAGGTGGCCGCACGGGGCTGGAGATGCCTATCCTCCAGGGCTTGGGCGTGATTCGCGCGCGGAAACAGTTCTGGTTGAAACACATCCGCACATAGACGGGATCGGCAGCCACATCGCGAGAGAACTCGCGGACGAGGTCACTGCGAGGATCGAACGTCCTGTGCGTGACGAGAACGCGATACCCGTTGGGCGTCTCATAAACGCGCATGCTCCAATCGTGCCGCGCCGCCGCGGCACGTTCGATGCGTTTCAGGGCCCATTGTTTGGGCGTCCCACGAAACCAGTTTTGAATCGCATGCAGTGAGCTGCCGAACAGCGCTGATAGGATCAGCGAACCAAACAAGATCAGCCAAAAGGCACCGACAATCTCAAAGCGGTGTGCCAGCGCAAAGAGACTCACAAAACTGACGCCGAATGTGGCGATGTAGTACACGCACCCTGGATGCGATTCCGTGTCGATGTCGGCGAAGAAGATATTCGGTGTGTTGAGACAAAGCGCGCCGTAGCTGTTTCGCGTGATGATCGTCTCGCAGTGCCGCTCGACGATCTCTTCGCGGATGGGAATCCCGTCGCCGCCGTTGTAAGCAACCCGGGGTTCCCGTTTGAGAACATCCCTTCCTGATTTCAACCGTTCTACCGCCTCGGCGACGCGGCGTTCAGCATGTCGTTGGGCCGCTTGCTGGCTGTCGTCGGACCAGCCGTATCGCTTGATCGTGCGTTGCCCCGACTTCGATTCGGGTTCCAAGAAGAGGGTCTGTTTCGCTTCCGCCCAGTGTTCGGGAACGAGCATGATGCAATGATCTTGATGCGTGAGTTGGGTCGGGCAGAACGCCGCACGACCGAAGCCGACTTGACCTCATTTTTTCGGCATCCGCCGCCATTCTACGTCAGTCCGATCCAACCCGGACGTGAGGGCCGCGATCCTCGGTTGCGATGCCGCGTCTGCACCGCGGGCATCCAAAGCAATTGCTCCGCGATGACGGTGAGTGATTTCGGATCAATGGGTTGAAAAAGACAATGCGTTGTTGTTTCCATCGCTTCCGTCTTGAGCTGCAAGCCCGCCCACTTGGAGTCCGCAATCAGGATGGCGGGTAGATCCCGGTAGACTTCGTAGCTTCTTAATTTCGCCAACTCCGACACCACGCCGGGCGCGTCTTCGCCGACGTCCCAAACCAACAAGTCGATTCGTGGCACGCCGGGCCCCGGTTGGTCGTCGTCCGCATTCAAACCACACGCTTTGCGCAGTGCCGTCGTGGTACCGGCACAAACACACTGCATCCCCGCGTGATGAAGCACGCCCGCGGTCGCCAGCAGAGACAAGGGTTTCGAGTCCACAACCAAAACGCGACTTGAACAGGACGGATGAGCGACATCCGATCGATGAACGCTCGCCTCGTGAGTCGTTCCTTGGGACGAACGCGCTGAGCCGCCTGGACGACTGCTCGGATTCCGGGGAAAGCCGTGGCCGTCGCCGAACGATTCCATTGCAGGGTTCACAGGTGGTTTCCTTCCCAGATTCGTCGCCGAGCCTTCGCATTCGTGGCCGCACCTGCCCCGAATTAAAGTGAGGCTACCGAAATTGCCAAACGGACGGCAATATCGGCGTTGGGGGCACCCTCGCGTTCCCCGCGACCACCTCACAACCATGCGATCTGGGCCTATTCAGTGGTCGCCAGACAGTTAATCTATTTCCTGATTCCCCCCCCGAATTTCCTCCAAGTTCGACAACAGGCATGACAGACGACTCGCAATTGCCCAACGCGTTACCATCCCCGAACGGTACGTCCGGATTAACCGGCGATCGTCCGCTGCTGGGGAAACGGGCCGTCGTGACGGGATCTTCTCGCGGGATTGGCAAGGGAATCGCATTAAAACTGGCGGAGGCCGGGGCTGACGTGATGATCAACTGCTACCGCCAGCGAGAAGAGGCCGAGAGCGTGGTTGAAAGTTGTCGTGCGTTGGGCGTTCGCAGCGATGTCGTTTTGGCGGATGTTTCGGATCAAGCGGATGTCGAGGAGTTGGTGGATTCAACCGTAGAGAAGCTTGGTGGGATCGACATCGCGGTCAGCAATGCAGCTTATAGCGACCGGCATTTGATGATCGAAAGTAATTTGGATGAGTTCCGCCGCACCATCGACATCAGCATGTGGGGCGCGTTCTATTTCATTCGCCGGGCTGCGGAGCGGATGGTGGAAGCGGGCGAGGGTGGCAACATGGTCGTCATCAGCAGCCCGCACGCGCATGAGCCTATGCCGGGCGCGATGGCGTACAACATGGCGAAGGCCGCCAATGATCAGATGGCGCGGACGGCGGCCGTCGAATTGGCCCACCACCGCATTCGCGTGAACATCATTCATCCCGGTTGGATCGACACCCCGGGCGAACGCAAGTTCTTCAGCGAAGAGACGCTTGCCCAACGCGGTGCCGCCTTGCCCTGGGGACGTCTCGGCAAACCAAGTGAGATCGGACGTGGCGTCGTTTTCCTTTGCGATCCCGCGAGCCAATACATCACGGGATCCACCTTGACGATTGATGGCGGCATTCAACTGCCATTCGACCAGATGTTTCGCGTTGAAGAGGCCAGTGATCAGGCATCGTAACGGTCGCGAACAGCCGCCCTCACCCGCCTGCGATGGTGGGCGCCGCGGTCTCCAAACGGATTTCCATTTTGTCGCCAGCAATACGGACGGGCCGATCAAATGCGTTTTCGACCTCCGAGGGATCCAACTCTCGAAGTGGATTGATGTGAGTCAACAGCACGTTCTGTGAATCGCTTGCCTTGGCGATCTTCGCCACCCGATCGACATAACAGTGACCCGTTTTCTCCGCCCATTCGGCCTCCGCGTTTGCGAAATTGCATTCGTGCAACAACCAGGTCGGACGACCCATCCAATGAAGAAAGCGCCCGTCCAGGGATCCCACCGTGTCCGTTGCATAGACGACGCGCAAAGGGTTCGAGGATATCTCGGTCGAGTGAAGGTTCTCTTTGGAACGAAGGTCCAATCGATAGGCAACCGAACCTCCAGGATGTTCTTGTGGATGCCATTGCACATCCGCCGTTGGCAGTGTGATCCTGGGCCGGTCGTCGATGGCGTGCCATGTGACGGGCAATTCCACCGGGAACACCAACGCGTGGAACAGGTGTTCGCGGACGGCACTGAGCTTTTCGGCTTCGCCCCAAATCCGAACTTCCGCAACGGGACGCTCGTGCAACACGTCCAGCAAGTAAGTTAGGCCCGCAATGTGATCCAAGTGCGCGTGGCTGAGAAGGATATCCAGGTGGTCGGTCTTGATGAGTGCGGGAAGGCGGAAAATACCCGAACCGGCATCCAGAACGATCCCCGCTTCGGATAAGAAATAGCAAGACGTTTGGCGAGTCTCGCTCGGGTGGTAACCGGCTGTTCCCAAACAGTGTAGATGCACGCGTAAATCTCAATACGGGGACAAACCCAACTAAAATCGCATTTGCGGACTGGCACCGGACAGCTTTCCGCAAGATTATCATCCTGCGACGGCCGCAAAAATGGCGAAAACGTGCTTTTTCCCGTTGGCACGCTCGAAACAACGCCTTTGGTTCCAACCCCACAGTCTCAGGACGCAAGCAACTCGTGGCGTGTTCCACCTCCGATTCGGATTCATCGGACCGTTCGACCTGCGGTTCGGCAGTGGAAATCAAACAAGCTTCGCTGGTCTTTCCAAACGGTTTTGAGGCCTTGCGCGGGATCGATTGGTCGCTGCCTCAAGGTTCTCGTGTGGCCTTGGTTGGCAAGAGTGGTTGTGGCAAGACCACCCTGTTGCGCGTGATCGCGGGACTTCAAGACCTTAGCGCCGGGCGTCGGTTGCCATCCGCGGTCGGCGAATCGGTCGCCTACGTTTTTCAGCAGCCCGCCCTACTGCCTTGGAGGAACGTGCTTGATAATGTTTGCCTGCCCCTGTCGCTGGGAGCGCCCCGTGGCGACAAAGCCCACCACGTGTATGCCGCCAGAGAAGTCTTGCGACAGGTTGAGCTGGACGGAAACGAGGGGCTCTACCCCAGAGAACTTTCCGGCGGCATGCAAATGCGGGTCAGCATCGCCCGTGCGCTCATCACCAATCCGACACTGCTCCTGCTGGATGAGCCCTTTGCAGCCCTAGATGACATCCTTCGTGCGCAGCTAGGCCGTCTCGTTACTCGCTTGTGGGAAAAGAGAGGGTTCTCAATGGTGATGGTCACGCACAACATCGGAGAAGCCATTTGCTTTTCGGATCGCGTGGATGTCATGCGATCGGGCAGGGTCCAGCAGCAGTTTCCCAACAGGGTTTCGAAGCAGAACGTCGCTGACATTCGCCGCACCGCGTGCTTCGGTGACTTCTATGGTGAAATCACCGATGCATTGACCGCGGAACAGGGGGCGTTCCACGAGGATTCAATCGGAGTCGGGCAGTGAAGCACGTCTCTCCGGTTTCTTCCTGGCGCGAAGGCGTCTTGACTGTGATTGCGGTTGCGAGTGTCGCAGTGATCGCCATTGCGTGTTGGTATGCCATCATTTGGATTTTCGGTTTGCCGAAGATCCTCCTGCCCACGCCGGGCGACGTCTTGAACGCGGGTTGGGTCTACCGTCAGGACTTGGTCGCGGGCACGTTCACGACGGCGATGACGGCGGTGGTCAGCCTGGCCGTGGCCATGCTGGTTGGCAGTGGGATCGCTATCGTTTTCAGCCAATCAAAATTGTTGCGCCGAGCGCTCTTTCCCTATGTGGTGTTCTTGCAAACCGTCCCTATCGTCGCCATCGCGCCTTTGCTGATCATTTGGAGTGGCTACGAATTTCGTACGGCCATCATCGCCACGGTGATCATCTGTTTGTTCCCGATCATCAACAATGTGACCACCGGTTTGAGCTCAGCTCGCGTTGAACAGCAGGACCTCTTTCGGCTGTATGGGGCCAGCCGCGGACAACGACTCCTACGCCTCCAAATCCCGAGTGCGATACCCTATCTCGTGCTGGGGACGCGTATCAGCAGCGGTCTTGCGGTGATCGGGGCAATCGTGGCGGAGTTTTTTGTCAGCAATGGCGCCGACTACGAGGGTTTGGGAGCGCTCATGACCGGTTGGCAAGCACGCACGATGACCGACGCCCTGATGGCCGCCTTAGCGATGTCGACACTCTTGGGCCTCACCCTTTTTGGGTTCGTTGATCTTTTGGCAAAACGATTACTCAAGCGTTATCTGGTTCCTCAATGAGATCTGTCAGCGATTTTGTCTCGTCAATGCGTTTGCGACTTCGAGTGGTCCTCCCCACGGTCGTGCTTCTTGGATCTCTGGGATGCCAGCGCACGCCCTCGTCTGAGCAAGCGAACAATCCGGGGACCACAGGCCTGCCAGCCGTGTCCGTGCAACTCAATTGGTATCCCGAGGTCGAGCATGGTGGCGTCTACCAGGCGGCGATTGATGGGACGTTTCGAGACGCTGGGTTTGACGTAGAGATTCGGCCCGGTGGTCGCGCGACGCCGATTGCACCCGAATTGGCGATGGGCCGCAGCCAGTTCGCCATCACCAACGCGGATGACGTCGTCCTCTTCCGCGCTCAAGGTGCCAACGTGGTGGCGGTCCTGGCTGCCGCCCAAAACCACCCACGTTGCATTCTGGTTCGGGCGGATAGCGGCGTGACCTCGCTCGACAACCTGAAAGGTCTGACCCTTCAAAGACAACCGGGTCGTGCCTTTCTTGAATTCATGCGAAAGAAGGGCCTGCTCGAGGGGGTGCGTGAAGTTCCTTATCACAACAGCGTGACGGCGATGGTGACGGATTCCAAGGTGGCGATCCAAGCATACGTCAACGCGGAGCCACTTCTGGCCGAGCAACAAGGCCTCGACGTCGTTCCTCTTATGGTGAGTGATCTCGGGTGGAACCCCTACAGTAGCGTTCTCGTGACAACCGACGAGTACCTGGCACAACATCGAGAGGCGGTTGAGGCGATCACGCGGGCAACACAAAAAGGATGGGTGAATTACCTGCAGGATGGCGCCAAGGCCAATGCGATGATTTTGGAAGCCAACTCACATGGCATGACGCCGGAAGCACTCGATTTTGGCGGCAAGCAGTTTGCTGCGTTGGCGAAACCAAGCGGCCATGACGATGAGGTTGGTTCGATGACTCTGGAGCGATGGCAAACGCTCATTGGGCAGATGGAGGCGTTGGAACTGATCGAAGCGGGTCGCGTGCGTCCTGAGGATTGCTTTGTCAACTTGCTTGATTCGATCGACGGCGACTGAGTCGATGAAGTGAGAGCCCGATGAAGCAGCCAACGGATAAAGCTCGGAGAAGAGAGTGCATCCACTTAAGTTAGCCTCGGCGGGTCGGGGTCGCAAAGCTTCGCTTCCACACGTCGTGGTGCCGGCGGTTATTGTATGCGTTGCATTCGTTTGACATTCCCTCGCTACCGGCAACCGATGACACCCATGCGCGACCCGTCTTCCTCGTTCACAGCCAATGAGCGATTCGCACGCTCGCGCGCGTGCTCTATTGTGATGTTGTTGTTGGCTTCCGTCGCGGTTGTCGCGGACGAACGCCCAAACGTCATCGTCATCTATACAGACGACCATGGCTATGCTGACCTTGGCTGCCAGGGAATCGTGGATGACATTCGCACGCCCAACATTGATCGCATGGCTGCGGTGGGTGTTCGGCTCACGGATGGCTACGCGAGCGCCCCTCAGTGCGTCCCCTCACGCGGTGGGTTGATCGCGGGGATGTACCAAAATCGTTTTGGCTTGGAATCCAACCCACAGGGCACGGATGCCGCCGTCATGGGGCGATTCGATCGACTCGAGACGGTGCCGGAACGGCTTCAAGCGGCTGGCTACGTAACCGGCATGGCAGGCAAATGGCACTTGGGGCCAGCCAATGAGATCCATCGACACGGCTTTGACCACGTTTTCTTCAAACATAGCAACGCCCCGGGCTTTTGGAACATGGACTTGGCTGGCAAGGATTTGGAAGCGACGCGGCAGCATGGCGGCGGCTATCACCTGGACCTGATCTCTGATTTCGCTTGCGCATTTATCGAACGGAATCACAACAACCCCTTCTTCTTCTACTTGGCCTATCGGGCTCCTCACGTGCCGCTCGATGCGCCGCAGAAGTACCTAGATCGATTTCCCGGCGAGATGCCAAAACGCCGTCGCCAAGCGTTGGCGATGTTGTCCGCGGTGGATGATGGGATCGGTCGAATGGTTTCGACTTTGGAGGAACGCGGTCTCCTTGAGAACACCTTGATCTTCTTGATGGGCGACAACGGGGCGCCTTTGAAGATCCACAAGGAGGATGCACCCGGCGGCGGGCCAGGCTGGGATGGATCACTCAATGATCCACTCAATGGCGAGAAGGGCATGCTGTCCGAGGGTGGCATACGGACGCCCTTTGTCTGCCAGTGGAAGGGAACGCTTCCGAGCGGACAGGTGTTTCGAAAACCCGTGATGGCCTTGGACGCCATGGCAACCGCGTTGGCTGTGGCCGGATGTCCGGACGCGTCGCTGGATGGCGTGAATCTGATTCCGTTTCTCAAAGGCGACGACGTCGGTCAGCCCCATGAGACCCTCTACTGGCGATGGCTATCGCAGAGTGCGGTTCGCCAAGGCAACTGGAAATATCTCCGATTGGAAGAACGCGAGTACCTCTTTGATCTGGAATCCGACGCAGAGGAAACGACCAATGTGCTGGACCAACATCCGATGGTTGCGAAGCAGCTTTATGGAGACTTGAACACGTGGTCGCAGGAACTGAGCCCTCCCGGACTGGATTCCTCCAAGTCGGAGGCGATGAGTCGTCAGGGGAATGTCTACTTCGATTGGTACCTGGATGGCATTCGAACGACGGCTTCACAGCCGGCCTCAAAACCCAAGACGCGTCAAACCAAGAATCAGCCGAAGCATGATCCCAGCGACATTTTCAGCAAACGCGACGACAACGGCGATGAACGCGTGACGTGGGAAGAATTCCTCAACGAACGCACGGGTGACACCGTTCCCACCATCCGTCGAAACTTCGAGCGATACGACCTGGATGGCAACGGCACTTGGGAACGAGCTGAAGTGCCGAAGTAGCGGGACATCAATCCTAAACGGACGGGCTCACGCCGCCACCGGCGCCTTCCAGAAGACCGCGATAGTTTCGCATCACCAGGTGGCTGTCAATCTTTTGGACCAAGTCAAACGCGACGCTGACCGCGATCAGCAGGCCAGTACCGCCGTAAAAGCCGGCGATGGAGTAGGGAACACCAAGGGAGCCGTACACAATCGTGGGCACGATCGCGATCAAACCAAGGAAGGCAGCACCAACATAAGTGATCCGTACCATCACCTTCTCGAGATAGTCCGTGGTTCGTCGACCCGGACGATAACCGGGAATAAACGTCCCACTTTCTTTCAGGTTGTCGCTCATCTCCTTTGGATTGAACGTGATCGCCGTCCAGAAGTAACAGAAGAAGAAAATCAGCGCGACATAGAGAAGGTTGAAGATGTACGACGTTTGATCACTCATCGTCAAACTGATCAGGTTCAGTCCTCGGAAGATGGAACCTGAGGTATCAAAGTAGCCCGCGATGAAGGCGAAGAAGACTCCCGGAATCATCAACAAGCTGCTGGCGAAAATGATCGGCATCACCCCCGCTTGGTTGATTCGCAGGGGTAAGTGCTGACGGGTGCCCCCGTAAACGCGACGGCCACGTGTGAACTTGGCCGATTGCGTTGGGATCTTGCGCTGGCCCAACGTGATAAACACCACTCCGAAGACGACCACAACGAAGAGCACCACCAAGATGATCAGCGTTTCAATCCCGACCTGTCCCTTGGCGAGTCCAGTCAACTCCGGCTTCATTCCGAGCACGAGTTCGTAGAGCGCCTTGGGCATCTGTGCCAGAATCCCCGCCATGATCAGAAGGCTGATCCCGTTGCCGATTCCATACTCATCGATCTGTTCCCCCAGCCACATCAGGAACACCGTCCCGGCGGTCATGATCAGCACAGCGACGACCTGCCAGCCGAAGAAGAGCCCTGTCGCGTCTGCGTTCGCGAACGCGGGATTGATTTGCGACGAACCGTCCGCACCGGCTGACACCATGAACGACAGATACATGTAACTCTGCACAATGCAGATGAGCACGGTGACGTAGCGTGTGTACTCATTGAGTTTTTTCCGACCCGCTTCGCCCTCCTTCTTCAGTTCCTCAAGCGGTTTGTAAACGCTTCCGAGCAACTGGAAAATGATCGACGCGGAAATGTAGGGCATGATCCCCAAACCAAAGATCGTGGCCTGCCGAAGATCGCTCGCGGCAAACACACTGACCTTCTCGAAAAAGTCGGCAGCACCCCCTCCGGCCGCGTCCTCCAAGTTGGTCGCGATCATGGGGAGAGGGATGTGAAACCCGATGCGATACACGGCCAGCAGGCCGACTGTGAGCATGACCTTCTTGCGAAGTTCGGGAATCGAAAAAATGATCCGCAGCTTTTCAAACATGGGATTTTCTATCTGTCAGTCAGATCGGCCGGTGGCCGTGTCAGTGGATTTCAATACCGTCAGCCTTGTCACGATACCAATCCTGCTGGCATGCGACGAGAGGGAAACCGAGAAGGCAAACCACACGCTTTCCGCACTGGACTGGGAACAACGAGAACACTGCGACCCGCCCCATCCAGCGGGCTCAAACGTCAGCACTGGTGATTTGCCCACTTCGATCCTTGGATTAGCCGATGGGCGTTAGCCCCGGTTTTTGCCGCGATAGTCGGGGCTAAGGCCCCGCGGCTCATTTCAGATTGATCTTTCAGTAGCTCGGCTCTCCGAGCCGAGAATCCACGGCTCGG
>JBCCYK010000125.1:0-18226 GCA_039189905.1 Planctomycetota bacterium | reverse complement strand
GGCCCGTCCGTGAGCACATCTTCGTTCAGACGGTTGACACGTCGCACACCGAACTGCGAGTCCGCTTTCACATCCAAATTGGAATAGGAAAACTGCCACCCCTGGTCGACACCCGGTGCCATGTAGCCAACCTCATAGCGGTGGCCACCGCCCTCGTCGAGCTTGTGTTCATGCGAAAACGTGCTCAAGCCCCCTGCCCCGCCGGTATCACGAAGATCCGGTCGGCTCCCGTAGAGGTGCAGCTTGTCATAGGTGGCGTACCAACCTTCGTTGGCGCGATCTTTGGGACGCAGATCCAACAGGTCCGCATCATAGACCGGTTCGAACCAGTGGAAATCCGGATCGAAGGCGAAGGGGTCTGCTGGAGGCAAGTCCGGTTCACCCGCACGCACGCTACCCGCTCCGGGCAGTGTCGCTTGGATCGTTGGCACCAGGGTGACCGCCAAGGCAGCCAAAAGACCGTTCGTCAGCTTCCGTACCGACATCGCTGTTCCACCGTCATTGAAATGGTATGGCCGACACTGCTTCGTCTGCGACCGAAGTCGCCTGACATCCCGCCCAGATAGGAGGCAAGTGTCGCCGGTTAAGGATTCCAGCTGGACCAATGCTGGGACGCAGTGATCGAACCGGGTCGTGCCGGTAGTATCGGCTCGCACGGTCAACGGGGCTTAACCGGATTATTGGCAATCATGTTGAATCCGCCAAAAACCCGGCATCCGAGATGACCGCCACAACCGTCAAAGTCGACCATCCGACACTCGCGCACGGTAACCCGGCCAGGCGACCTGCGTGCATTGCCGTTTCCCTGTCAGCCCATTTTTTGTTAGAGCCACCTGCCGGGGCCCTTATCGGCCTGCTTTCGAAGCGTGACTTCGCGTCGCATGCGTGGGTCACGTGGGCTCTATCCGTCGTCTGCTCATGGTTACTGCAAGAACACTCCCCGGCTCAGGCCAAGCACGCTCCGGCTCAGGCCACAATCGTCCCCTGAGCTCAAGGTTCGCGGGTTTGATCGTGATGGCCTGCGTTTTGGGATTCGTCCACGACGCGAATGGGCAGGAGATTCCTGGCTGGCAGCTCGGGCAATCCTCATGGACCGGCAGCGGCTACGCGACTGGCTATGTGCTGCCAAATGCAACCGCATCGCGTGAAAGCGTTCTCCCCACCTCTTCTGAGTCGGGTTCGGACACAACGCCTCTAGCGCCAGCGGCGACGAACGCCGACGCGCAAATGGCGTACGTCGGTGCTGACCTGACGCCGCCTCCTATCACGCCAGTGGCACCGTCGCTTCCGGCTCCAGCGACTATCGACAGTCCCATGATGGCGTTGCCAGACAACTTTGGCCTGAACCCGCCCACATCCGGCGCCGCTCCCGCTCCGACTCCGGCCCGTGCCTTGGTGGATCCCCCGTCCATGGAAATTGAACCGATCGAGCGTTCCGATGACAGAGAGCCTCTTCCGGGACAAGAGATCACAGATGCGATCGCGTCTCCCATTGCGACTCTGGAGCCGCCGCCGTTGGAACCCGAGGTGGTGCGTTGGTACCAACGACCGTGGATGTGGATTCGATCCGGCTGGGAGAACCATGCGGAGTTTGGGCTCGATGGCAGCAGTGGCAATGCCGACACCCTGGCCATCCAGACTGGACTCGAAATGAAGCGCAAGACGGACTTCTACACGCTCGCGTTCGACTTTGACTATCGGCAGGCCAGCGCCAGCAATGAAACCACGGAAGACAACGGTCGGCTCAACATCGACTACGACCGCCTCGTGGGTGACTCCCCCTGGGCCGGCTTCGGCAAGTTTGGGTTGGAGTTTGACGAGTTCAAGAACTTCGATTTGCGTTTGAACCTGAACGCCGGGGTTGGCTACCACTGGATTCGCAGCAAACCCACCAACCTGGTGACACGCTTCGGTGCCGGTGCATCCAAGGAATTCGGGGCGCCCGACGATGACTGGGTCGCAGAAGCCGTGTTTGGCCTGGAAGCGGATCACCAGCTGACGGCGCGGCAGAAAGTGAAAGCGAAGCTGGATTACTTCCCCGCCTGGGAGGATTTCTCCAACTACCGGCTTGTGACGGATTTCTCCTGGGAGACGCTGCTGGACAGTTCCGACAACCTCTCTCTGCGGCTCGCGGTGACGGACCGGTATGACAGCACGCCTCAAGGGGCAGAGCCCAACGACTTCTATTACAGCGTCCTGCTGTTGTACAAATTCTGATCAGCCTGCCGCGAAGTAGGCGCCGGATGGTGTCGTCCGTTCGCGGCGAAGACACGTGCGCACGCCCCCAAGTGGGTGATGGAAGAAATCTCCCTGACTCGCGGCACATGGCTAAAAGGGGAGCGTTTTGGGGAACCACGTAAAATGGCGGTTTTGAGCGGCTGAAAGAATTCGGTGATCGCGATAGACTGTCCTGGCTGAACCAATCGCGCTGGTTTTGACACCGGCATGCGACGTTGGGACGCTTCCTATTGAACGGAGGAGGGTCACAGAATTCGGCCTGGGAAAGGAGTGCTTGTCTGGTTCAGCCGAGGCGGTTGTGCCGATGCTGTTCAGCGGGATGGGTTGAGATTTGAGACCGATGCGGTTAGCCGTAGATTGAGAGACCGGTGGACCTAAACGACTTCTTTGCACCTTCGCATGCTCCCCCACGGGACCATTTTGTCGCAGTTTTGCGGCACTGGTGTGAGGTGCGCCCCGACGCGACCGCATTCGCGTTCACAGACGGTGAGACCGAACTGGGCGCCTTGAGTTACTCCCAGCTGTGGGATGAGGTGCGAGGGCTGGCGGGGTACCTGCAGGGCCGCTGCGGGATTCGCCCAGGCGATCGGGTGTTGCTACTTTATCCGCCCGGCCTCGACTTTGTCGTGGGTCTGTTTGCCTGTCACGCAGCAGGGGCCGTTGCCGTCCCCGCATTTCCGCCGCGAAGAAATCGCAAGGCCTCGCGAATCCGGTCGATCGTCGTCGATGCGGATGCGCGGTGGGCTTTGTCGACCCGGTCGGTGGTCTCCCAGCTCTCGCAGGGATCCCTTCATGATGACTTGGTGGGCGTCCAGTTGCTGGGGACGGACCACGCCGACACGCGTGATCGAGCTCGATGGCGAGCGCCCAAATTGCGTTCCGATTCACTGGGCGTTTTGCAATACACGTCGGGGTCAACGGGATCGCCGAAGGGCGTGATGCTGACGCACGCGAACTTAATCGCGAACAGTGAACTGATCCTGCACGCCTTCGATCCAATCGAGCCGACCGTCGGTGCATCTTGGCTGCCGACCTACCACGACATGGGACTCGTGGGTGGCGTCCTGATGCCGCTGTTCATCGGACGTCAGAACGTGCTGATGAGCCCAATGGCGTTCTTGCAACGTCCCTCGCGATGGTTGCAAGTCATGTCTCGCTACGGGGTGACGATCAGCGGTGGGCCAAATTTTGCCTACCAGCTGTGCGTCGACAAGATTGATGACGACGAGCTGTCAGGTGTCGATCTGTCGACTTGGCAAATCGCCTTCAACGGTGCGGAGCCGGTCCGCGCGAGCACTTTGCAGGCGTTCACGGAGCGATTCTCAAAACATGGCTTCTGCGCAGACGCTCCACTACCCTGTTATGGGATGGCGGAAACCACCCTGATCGTGACGGGTGGCCCGCGCCACCAACCGCCTGTGGTCAAGCAGTTCGATGGCGCTTCCCTGGACCGGAAGCGTGTGGTTCCGATCGACGCTCCGCTGGGTACGAACGCCGACAAACCCGTCAGCGAAGCAGCACGCGTGCGTTCCGGGCGACGCGAGTTGGTTGGATGCGGTCGCGTTCTGCCCGGGGAACACATCGAGATTGTCGATCCAGAAACACATCTGATTGTCGCGAGTGATCAAATCGGCGAGATCTGGGTGCAAAGTCCCTCGGTCGGACGTGGGTATTGGCAGCGACGCGACGAATCACGCCGCACCTTTGATGCGACGACGGCGGACGGGGCCGGGCCGTTTCTGAGGACCGGCGATCTTGGCTTTGTCTACGACGGGCAGCTTTATGTGTCCGGACGACTCAAGGACATGATCGTTATTCGCGGCGTCAATCGATACCCGCAGGACATCGAGGCAACCGTGGAACGCGCCAGTTCCGTCGTTCAGGCCGGATCGGTGGCGGCCTTTGCCATGGATGCCGACGACCGGGAGCAGCTGGTCATCGTGGCGGAAACGATTCGCCGTCGGGACCTGGACTGGGATGCGGAGCTACAAAAGATACGCCGGGCGGTCACCGATGAGCACGAACTCCCGCCCGATGCGATCTACCTGGTGCGTAACAGCAGTGTGCCCAAAACGAGTAGCGGCAAGATCCAACGGCACGCCTGCCTCCACGCGGTTCGGGACCATGCCCTCAAGGTCGTGGCGCAGTGGATTCGAGGGGAAGAAGCCAACCTGAACGGTGCTGCCGACAGCGGCGGGACCATGATGAAGGCGGCCAGCGCGGAATCATCCAGCAGCGACGCCGATCCGACTTTGGTGGAGGCCATTGCGCACCATGTACGCGCGATCGCCGGTGACCGTGCGACAACGCTGACGGCGAACACGAACGTCGTTTTGGATCTCGGGCTGGACAGTCTGGAACGCTTGGAGATTGCTCGCAACATTGAACGAACCTTTGGAGGCCGGTTCCCCGAGCAGGTCCTGGATGAGATTGAAACGATCAGCCAAACCGCGGCTGCAGTCGCCCGTTACTTGCCAGGGGGCTCCATCGCGGTCGCAAAGCGTTTCCTGCGAGATGGAGCTCAGGTGCAAGCCGACGATTTAGCAGCTGCCACAGCCGGACGAATCGGACAGGCGGACTCCATTGGCAACCAGTTGCAGAGCAATCAGGTCGAACCAGAGACTTCCGTTGCGGAGTTCTCTGAATACCGACGTCTGATGACGACGATGCGTCAGATGCAACTGACGGGTGTGCCCAATCCCTATTTCACGGTGCATGAGGGTACCGTTGGCGATACGACCTGGGTGGATGGGACCGAGTACATCAGCTTTGCCAGCTACAACTACTTGGGCCTCAGCGGCCACCCCGAGGTCAACCAAGCGGCGGCCGAAGCCGTTACGAAGTTTGGCACAAGTGTTTCAGCGAGCCGCCTGGTCAGTGGCGAAAAACCGATTCACGGCGAACTGGAGCGTAAGATCGCGGATTGGGTGGGTGTGGATGCCGCGATCACCATGGTTGGTGGTCACGCGACGAATGAAACGACAATCGGGCACTTGGTTGGCACGGGTGACCTGATCCTACACGATGCGCTTTCTCACAACAGCATCATCCAAGGCGCGCTCCTCTCAGGTGCAAAACGGCGTCCGTTCCCGCACAACGACTTCCGAACGCTCGATCGGATGTTGGCAGCCATGCGGGGCCAATATCGACGCACCTTGGTGATCGTCGAGGGCGTTTACAGCATGGACGGGGATTTCCCCGAGCTTCCCGCGTTCATCGAAATCAAGAAGCAGCATCAATGTTTGTTGATGGTCGATGAGGCGCACAGCTTTGGCACCATGGGCGAAACGGGGCATGGCATCGCGGAACACTTCGGCGTCAACCCGCGTGACGTTGACATATGGATGGGAACGCTCAGCAAGTCGGCGGCCTCCTGTGGCGGTTACATCGCGGGCAGCAAGGAGTTGGTGGAGCTGTTGCGTTACACAGCTCCCGGCTTCGTCTTCAGTGTAGGGATGCCCCCGGCCCAGGTTGCAGCCGCGATCGCATCCCTAAACGTCCTGGACTCTGAGCCGGAACGCGTAGCGCGGCTGCGTTCCAACAGCGAATTGTTCTTGAATCTGTGTCGTGCCGCAGGCTTGGATACCGGGCCATCGGGCGGCACTCCCGTGGTACCGGTGATCACGGGCAACTCGATGGTGGCGTTGCGACTGAGTCATCGCCTGAAGGCCGATGGCATCAACGTCCAACCGATTCTGTATCCTGCGGTCGACGAATCCGCGGCGCGATTGCGGTTCTTCATCACCAGCGACCACACGGAAGAACAAATTCGCCTGACTGCGGAGCGGACAGCGGCCCGATACGCTGAGCTGGTCGATTCCAAGGCGACCTCGTTGACAGGGACCGGCTAGATCGTGTGGACCACCGGGATGAGCAGCAAACTCGCGATCCCGTTGGCCACGTCATCCCCTTCGGCCTAGCGTCTTCTCCGCGTCGCCACAAACAGACCGGTAAGCCCGAAAATCATCGCGGGAACGGTCGGCTCAGGAACCGATGCGACCACCTGCAAACCCGCCAGTCCACGAAAACCGTCGGACTCCGTCGACGCGAGAAACAACGTTCCATCGCTGACCGTAGTTGTCGCGACTTGCCAGGACACACCTTGCATGAGAACGTCGATCGACGCATCGAGGGGGACTGCGGCAACACCATTGATCTCAAAGGCACCGGTTCGGACGAGAGGGTGGAGCGGCTCATAGTAATAGATGTCATACATGCCGTTTTGCAGCCCATCCAAAGCGACACTCCACGGGTTACCAGCACTTGAAAGTGAGTTGTCTGACAACAAGATTTCATCGTTATCTGACGATCCACTCCCAAAGCTTCCGCTCGCACTGCCTGCGACAAGACTGAGATTAACTGACGTGGTGGTGCCAGCCGCGTTGATGAGACCGCTCGTGAGTCCCAGGGCGGTGATGTCGTTCCACTCACCGGGTGCGGGTCCGGCTGCGGAATAGTTGGAAAGACCAACCGTATCGTCACCGAAATCGATGTAAATCATCTCAGCCTTCGCCGTCACAGCGAAGAGAATGACCCAAGACTGCATCGCGATAATTGACTTCATGGTCTTACATCCAGTTCCCGTCGGTTTGGTTCGGAACCATCGTCCAGGCAGTAAGCCTCTCCCCAGACGTCTGATCAGCACGCATTGTGCCTTGATGGTCACCTCCGTGCCAGTCCGACGCACTCCTAAATCAGTCCAAAAGACGGGTCTTCTCCGCGTGGCGCTTGCGGGAGCTCCGAAACACGACGAACAGCACCAACAGTGCCGCCAGGTACCAGAACGCCAATGAGGCTTCTTGGTACCGAGCGCCACTGTGCAGGAGGCTGAATAGGCGGGTGCTCACGGTCACCACACCCGGCGGCAAGACGGGCAACATGGCCGGGACATCCCCAGCGGCGACCATGCCAGCGCAAGCAGCAGCAAGCACCAAATGCCATCGCAACAAGGGGATCTCGACGGCGCGGATCAGCCAGGTCACCCCTCCATCCATGCGAGCGGAGTCGATAACCTCGTCGGAGATCCCGGCGTAGCTGGCCCGCATCACCCCATAAGCCACCACCGTGGCTCGCAGCCCGACAGCCAAACAGGTCGGGATGATCGTTTCAGTGGCGATCACGTCCAAACCAGGCAAAGGCAGCGCGAACACGCGAACCACCATCAAGCCAACGACGGGCCCCGGAATCGCGAAAAGAATCAGCGCGATCGCATCCAAGATGCCCTGTGCGCTCGGTCGCCAGCGAGCCCAACGAGCCAAGAGCCAAGCGATGGGTAAGGAGATGACCGCCGTGCAGGTCCCTAGAAGGAAAGTCCAGGTGTACTCGCGTTGAAACGTCGCGGGAGCCTCGCTCAACGACACAACCAAACTGCGCCAAGACCATGTTGTTAGTCGTTCACCTTCCACCACATCGACAGTATGGCCGGCCTGAATGAGAAGCCCGGCGACGGGAATCCCAAGACAAACCGCCAACGCAAAGAGGGAGAGTCCCGCGGCGATCCCGTTTGCCCATGGACGACTGGGGTTCACCGCGAGGTCCAAGTCGCTGCCACGCGGAGTCCACCAAGGCGCCGCGTCGATGACCGTGCTCCGCTTCTGAATCGGTCGCCAGACCAAGATCATCAACGATGCCAGCAGCATGGGCATTCCCAACACGGCCACCACCGAGGCCTCGCTCGGCGACGCGGCATGAAGCAGATAGAACTGATCCGCGATCGTTCGCACGCTGTGCAGGTTGACCACCGTCATCTCGGTTGCGGCCAACAGCAACACCAAACAAAGCCCCACGCCGATCCAAGGGAACGCCAGGGTCAAAGACAGGGAAAGGCGATGTCGCCACCGTCGTTGGAGCGAGATCGACTCCTGCAGAGACGTGGGGATCGACGCGAGTCCGCGTTCCGTGGCCAGGCCCAGGATCGCGATCCCGTGCACACCATGGATCCAAGTGACCCACGGCAGGTTGCCGCCCGAACTCAATTGGACTAACCACCCAAACTTGCCAGCCGTCGCCTCCCAGGCTGCCGCATGCAGGATCAACGGCAATGCGATGGACATGACTAGACCGCTTCGCACCAGGTTCGCCAGCCAGACCGCGTCCAGGGCCCCGCTGCGTCTCATGCCCACCCTCTGCACAGCCAAACCCGTAAGAACACCTCCCAGGAGGGCGATGAATCCCGCGCCTGCCATCAACCCAAGCGTGTTGCCCAGCGGACGAATCCACTCCTGCCATGGGGCAGCATTCACGAGCGACGCGAAAACCGTCATGACCCGCACACGCTGGCCGGAAGACTCAAGTCGGGAACGCATCCGATCACGCGTGCGGGCCCCTCGTCGGCGAATTCAACCCCGCCGACTATCTTGAGTGTCATCATGAAGCTCTCGTCCATCCCAGCGTTTTACCGCAATTTACGTCGCGGACGCGAGATCCTACGCGTTCTGCAACGCTATGGGTTGGCCGATTGGCTCAGCCGGTCGCCGCGTTTGGGGCTGAGTCGGTTGATGAAGGATCGAACCGGCGTCCCGCTGTCAGAATACACACGGCCACAGCGAATTCGGATGGCGCTCACCGAGTTGGGGCCCACGTTCATCAAGTTCGGTCAGGTCATTGCGGCGCGTCCGGACCTGATTGGCAATGAACTGGCGGAGGAACTCAAAGGCCTCCGCGGGCGGGTGACGGCCGACAAAATTGAGACGGTTCGCCAGACACTGGCACATGAACTGGGTGACAACTACCAGCGTCACTTCGACTTCATTGAGCCCGAACCGCTCGCAACGGCATCCATCGGCCAAGTCCACCGGGCCCGCCTCGTCGACGGACGTGACGTGGTCATCAAAGTCCAACGCGACGGCATCGATCGCGTGATCCACGAAGACCTCGAGGTTCTCATCGGACTGGCTCAGATCGCTGAGAAAGTCGATACCCTCGCAGTTTGGGCGCCGACGGAGATGGTGCGCCAGCTCAAACCCATGATCCTCGCAGAACTTGACTTCAATCGTGAACGGACCAACCTCAAGCAGTTCGCCGAGGTCCTGAGCGACCGTTCCGATCGCATCCTGGTTCCGCGTGTGGAAGACCGTCTGTGTACGCGGCGGGTCTTGGTGATGGACGAACTTGTGGGACGCCCACTTTCGACGCTCGTCAGCAAGCGAGGCAGCACCAACGGCCTGCCGGAGACACAGGCCCCGTCGCTGTCTTCCGTCACCGAAGACAAGCGAACGAATCCGTCAATTGCACCCGAGGACAGCGCATCCGCCGCGGTCCCTGACGAACCAGATTTGGATTTGGGAAAGGTCGGCGAAACCCTGGCCGACGCTTACCTGCGCATGGTGTTTGATGGCGGCTTCTTTCATGCCGATCCCCACATGGGCAATCTGCTTGTCTTGGACGATGGTCGATTGGGCATCCTCGACTTTGGGATGGTCGGTCGCATCGACGAGAACCTTCGTGAGACAATCGAAGAGATGCTCATCGCGATCGGTTCCGGCGATCGGCGTCGCCTCACGCGACTGATTCGTCAGGTCGGCACGCCGCGGCGAGAACCCTGGGAATCTGAAGTCGATCGTGCCGCTTTGGAAGTGGACGTGGCTGAGTTTGTGGATCTCTACGGTCGACAGACGCTGGATCGATTCGACTTGGCGGGTGCGCTCAACGAACTCACAGACATCTTGCATCGTCACGGGATCGGTTTGCCCAGCCAGTCGTCCCTGTTATTGAAGATGCTGGTTTCACTCGAAGGCACTTTGCGTGAACTAGGGGTCGGGTTTGACTCCTTAGAGGTCGTCCGCAGCCACGTCCGGCGCATCGCACTTCGGCGGCTGTCACCCCAACGACGCTTGCGTCAGGCCAGACGCATCTACTTGGAGAACGAGGCCTTTCTAGAAACAGCACCGGACCAAGTCCTGTCAGTGCTGGATCAGTTACGTCGTGGCGAAGTCCGACTACGCCTGGAACCACTTCGCTTCGCACCCGTCGTCAATCGTCTGGTCGTCGGGGTGATGGCCAGCGCGGTTTTCCTCGGTTCCTCGCTCCTGTTGAGTTACGAGGTCGCCCCGGTCCTGTTCCCGGAAGAACCGGTTTGGGGAATTCACCGGCTGAGCATCTTGGGGCTGCTCGGATTCGTCAGCAGTTTTGCAGTGATGATGGTGCTGACCTTGTCGATGCTTCGTCGGCAATGAACGCCGCCCACAGCCGCAACCGCTCGGGATCCAGTGCTCCGGTGCGACGGGCCGTCTTGCTTGGCACACACACGTCGCCTCGAGCTCCCCAGCAATGTGGCACCGCGCCATCGCTCACCAACTGCTGGCAATGCTTCAGTTGCAAACTGCCGGCCAAAGAAATCCACAGGCCAGACTTGATGGCCGAATCGATCCAACCACGGATCACGTTGCTGGAATGCAGATCGATGAGCGATTGCCCCTGCTTATGGAACGTATCCACCAGCACGTACTTCAGACCATCCTGAGACGCTTGAGCGATGATCGCTTCGACCGCTGGGCATCCTGCCACCGAGTGATCCGCGTAGGCCACGGCAACCAATTCCACCGAGCGCGGCAACCGACCACGCAGGCCTCGCCAGTGGGCTTGGATGGCATCCAGCGACGCCAGGCCACTCGGGCCCGCTTTGGCAAATCGAAAATGGTTTGGCAATTCCGCTGCCAAACAAGTTGAGTCAGGAGATTCGCCGAGTGCCGCCGACAAACAAGCTCCTGGCCACTGCATCGGAACGACGTCCGTTGCCCGACGCCATACGGAAACGGGCGTTGCTTCCAAGGCACCTCGCCCCGGTTCCTTGAAGTCGATGATGGGCACGCCATGGCGAGCCGCCAGCTTCGCTTCGGAGACGCTGCGACAACTGACGAGCCAGTTCAGACTGCCGGGTGCGTTCAAAGCGGGAAATCCCACGGTCGAGTTAGTTCAAGATGAAGGCCGCCAACCACGTCGGATCGACCCGTCGATCAAAGCCGACTACAGTGTGACGGAGACGGTGTGGATCTCGCAACGACCGATGAGTGCACTCAATGCATTTTCAAGTTGGAGGTCGGATCCCTGTTTTTCCAGCATCCATCATGGAATCCGCGTCCATCATGCCATCAGGATCGATGACATGTTTTGCGTGACGCAGTGGTAAGGAGCGTTCAGCCTTGGATTACCAGGCAATCAGCACACCGCCGCAGTTGCTGAGCTACTGCGAGTCACTGAAGTCGCACGCCGTGATTGGATTCGACACCGAGTTTGTGAGTGAAGATCGGTACCGACCGGAGCTTTGCTTGATTCAGGTGGCCGCTGGCGACGAACTTGCGGTCATCGATCCACTCTCCGTTGGGGACACGACCCCGTTCTGGAAAGAACTTTGCAACGGCGGGCACACGGTGATCGCCCACGCCGCACGGGAGGAGATTCGTTTCGCATTCCGTCACACGGGCAACTCGATTGGAGGCTTGTTTGACACGCAACTGGCCGCTGCCTTCGTCGGCATCGAATACCCTGCTTCGCTGGCAACCTTGGTCGATCGCCTGCTGGGAGAACGCTTGCCCAAAGGCGAGACTCGAACGAACTGGCGGCACCGCCCCCTCACGCCCGATCAAGTCACCTATGCCTTGCGTGACGTCACGGGTCTGCAGGCCATGCAGACCAGCCTGCAGAAGTCCATCGACCGCTTTGGGCGTGACGCTTGGGTTGCAGAAGAAGTCGAGCGACTTCAGCAGAAAGTGATCTCCGCGGAAACCAGTTGCAACTGGCGTCGCGTCAGCGGCAGTTCCGGCTTGAAACCGCGCCAACAAGAGATCGTACGACAGCTCTGGATTTGGCGTGAAGACATCGCGGAGCAATTTGATCGCCTGCCGCGTCGCGTCCTTCGTGACGACCTCATGGTCGAATTGGCCAAACGCGGTTCGCCGGAGGTGCAAAAGATCAAAGGCATTCGTGGGATGGAACGACGTGGACTGACCCAACACTACGAAGACATCGCTGGTGCGATTCGACAAGGTTTGGAAGTCCCCGACAGCGAACTGCCCAAACGTGAGCGAAGGCACGCGCGAGTGGGGTCTCCCATGCTCAGTCAATTCCTATCAACCTCGATCGCCTGCATCTCACGTCAGCACAAGTTGTCACCAGCTATCGTGGGGAACTCGGACGACGTGAAAGATCTCTTGGCGTACGAACTGCAACCACGTCGCGGTTCGGAGGAGCCAGAGTTGCTCAAGGGTTGGCGAGGCGAAATCGTTGGAAAAACGTTCCGCAGGATCCTCGCCGGTGAACTTGCCATTCGAGTCGCGGATGTCAAGGAAGAACAACCGCTCGAGTTTGTCGATTCCTGATCCGATTGTTTCTCTCGGACTTGACCTCCATGAACACCAACAACCGCCGCCGTTTTCTCAGCGACACATTCTCGACGGTCGCTTCCTTTGGTGTTGGGGCTGCCTTCACCGGCATGGGTCGCCAGCTCGCGCTCGCGGACGGTCCCATCCAATCGTCATCCCTGCAACCCGCCCTGGATGAAACCACCGGCTTGCCTTTGCTGCGGCTGCCCCAGGGATTTCGCTATGTGAGCTTGGGGTGGACCCATGATGAAATGCACGATGGATCTCCCACACCACCTTCCCATGACGGGATGGGCGTGATCGGTGTTGATGGAGACGTGCTAACCCTGTGCCGGAACCATGAGTTGAGCGATGACGGCCCGGCGTTGCCCTTCGCCGGAGGGCAGCCGTTTGACCCAAACTCACGCGCGGGCTGCACGATGTTGAAGTTCGACGCGGCTGCCGGTGCGTTGTCGGATAGCCGCGTTTGCTTTTCAGGTAGCAGTCGTAACTGCGCTGGTGGCGTGACCCCTTGGGGCACCTGGCTGACATGCGAAGAAACCGTCTTGGGACCCAACGATCACGATCCTTACAAAGACCACGCACGCCGATCGTTCGAAAAAGACCACGGGTGGATCTTTGAAGTCCCCTTGGATGGCGAGGGCAAGGCAAGTGGGAGTCCTCAACCCTTGCATGACATGGGGCGTTTCGTACACGAAGCGGTCGCGGTCGATCGAGAAACGAGCATCGTGTATGAAACCGAGGACCGGGGCACGGCTGGTTTCTACCGGTTTATTCCCCATCAGCCTGGCAACCTGTCAGCCGGCGGCCGTTTGGAAATGGCGGAAGTTGTAGGGCAGCCGGACTTGCGTGGTGGCATCCCAAATGGCAGCACCTTCGACGTGCGCTGGCATCGCATCGATCACCCGGAAAGGGCCCATTCACCGGGGTCTGCAGCCAAGGCACTGAATCAATGGAACAAGTATCTGTCGAGCAAGGCTTCTGGCCCGGCCAATAACTCGGCAACCAAGAAGACATTCGGGCTTGGCGATGAGCTAGGTGTTTACCGGCAAGGAAAGGCCAAGGGAGCCTCCACGTTTTCGCGATTGGAAGGCTGTTGGTATGGCAACGGGTTGATTTACTTCGACGCAACCAACGGCGGTGCCGCGAAGGCTGGCCAAATCTGGCAGTACGACCCGAAGGCAGAACAACTGACACTGCTGTTTGAGTCACCCAACAAGCCGACCTTAAACATGCCTGACAACCTTTGCGTCAGCCCGCGTGGCGGCATCGTGCTGTGCGAAGACAACGATTATGGAGCGAACGAATACCCACACCGTGTTTTCACCCTGACACAGGATGGCGAGCTCTCTCTGTTCGCGGAGAACAACGTTCGCCTGAAGGGTGAGAAGAACGGCTTCAAGGGAGACTTCCGTTCCAAAGAATGGGCCGGTGCCACCTTCAGTCCCGACGGTCAGTGGCTTTTCATCAACATCCAAACACCGGGGATCACGTTCGCCATCACGGGGCCATGGGAAGACACGTTCGTCTAGGCGGACAACGCCCGGATGAACTTCCATCGTCATGTTCGGCGGGACTACCGGTTTTTGTCCTCGGTATCGGGACGGACTGCCAGTGACGCGGCTGTTGCCGCATCAGCATCGAGCCCCGTGGGGTAGCCCCTTTGCGCTCGGACGCCATCCGGATCAATGGCCATAGCCGACGCAAGCAGTTCATTGGCCTTTTGAGCTTGTCCGCGTTGCAATGCGAGCGACGCGAGATGCAAACGGGGCGTGACGTCGCCCGGTTCTTTTTGGATCGCGCGTTCAAAGAATCTCGCCGCTTCGTCCGGACGGTCGAGGACTCGCATGGCAATGCCCCTCAAGCAATCGGCTCTTCCGGGTCGAATGCGGTCGTTTGCCTGGCCTGGCATCCGTGGTTCCATTGCCTCCGGCAGGCGATCGAGTGTGGCCAGCAACCGGTCATGACGATTCTGTTGCAAGTAGATTTCGGCAACCTGCAATTGCACGTGTGGATACTGAGGCTGCAGGGCCAGCGCCCGATGATAGGCTTCCAGAGCTCTTTCGTTGCGACGCTGTTCAAAGTGACAGTCACCCCACAACGCCCACAACGGAGCGTAATCACGTTCGGTGCGCAACGCGATTTCACATTGTCGCTTGGCGTCATCCAAGCGGCCCGTTTCCAAGTACATCTCACCGAGCCGTTGCATCTGTTTCGGATCGCCGGCACTGCGCTGCACGGCCTTCTCCAGATGCTCAATCGCGCGGCTCGACTCACCCTTTTGCCAGTAAGCCTCCGCCAACCCGCGATGTGCCGCGTCATTCTCATCGGACACCTCCAACGCGTCGGCGAAAAGCGTCTCGGCCATTGTCCAGTCGCCCTGCCGCATGGCCTTCAAGCCCTGACGTGACATACGGCGGGCGATCAGCGACTGATGGGATTCCCCAAATCGACCGATGGCTCGACAACCCGCCGCGGATACCAAGAAGAACGCAACCAACGCGCAGGTCAGCCTGAGTTGCATCCTCTGGCTGATGGTGGAGCGGGTGCGTCGGGAGGAACGGGACTTCAAAGGAACAACGAGGGAGTTGGAACAAGGGCTTGGGGCCGTGAGCGCCGTTTCACACGAGTTTCATTCCCGCGGAAAAGACAGCGCGATGACCGATGAGACGTTCATCCCGTCCGATACCAAATCACAAGCTCCCCTTGCAAAACCGATTCAACCGGCAAGACGACTCGCAATCGGAAAAGTCTGGGTGAACCTCTTGACCCTCACGATTGGTTCCAGGCTGAGATCCGCGCCGAAAGTGGCCGATCGCTGAGGTGTGCCGGAAAGATTCCCGCTCTTTCCGACGTGCCCCGTCGCTTCCACGCCGCCACCCTGCAATCGAGCCTCGAGATGCTGCCGACCCATTTGGCTGAACCCGATGTGACGGATGCTGTCAGCCCTCAAGCCGGACAGTTGCTCGCAGACTTGGAGGCGCGGCAAGATGAGGTCCTGAAAGAACTCGACGCCCTGGAGGCTCGCATCGAGGCAGTTCTCAACGACTGGCGAACGGACGCCGAGGCTGCCTAGAATTCCAGCCTGACTGGGCTTCCGCGAACTCAAGTGAGCGCCCCTCAAGAATTTGGCGGGCGCCAAAGGGCCTTTGAAATCGCGGCAATTGCGACGGACACCTGACGGTTGCCTTCGTCGAAAGCTATCCTGGGTCCCCTCGTCGAGCTCAATGTGACCCGCAAGCTTTAACGCGCGTCTCGCAATGGGTCCGTTAAAGGTAGGCTTTCCACGCCCGAAAAGGTTTCTCGCCATGCATCAGCACTCCCTCCTTCGATCCGTAGTTGCCGCGGCCCTGTGCCTGGCCTGTCCGTTGGCACACCCAGTCCAAGCGGAAACGGACGCCAAAGCTGCCGCCCAAATTCCTGTTTTTGACAAAGGCACGATGGAGGTACCGGCCGCTTTCAAACAGGTGGCACCCAAGAGCCGCATCATCCAGCACGAGTTTGAGGTCAAGGCCGAATCGGGGGAGGGCACCGCTCGCCTCACGATGATGGCCGCGAGCGGGGGCATCGAAGCCAACATCCAGCGTTGGAAAGGTCAGTTTGGCGGCGATGCCAAGAAAGTCGGTGAAACCAAGAAGTTCCAATCGGGACCTTTCGATTGCTACGTGATCGATGTGACCGGTTCCTACGCGGAACGGATGGGCGGCGGCCCCTTCTTCGGTGGCAAAACCGTGCAACGTGAAAACTACGCGATGCTCGGCGCGATCCTCGCGACGGAAGATGGACGCACGTTCTTTGTCAAGCTGATCGGCCCCGCGGACGCCGTGAAGCCCAATGAAGAGGCCTTTGTCGAGATGATCAAGTCGGTGGATGACTGATCTCCGGCACGTCTCGTCATGCGGTTTTTTTCCGGGCAGCCAGCCCTCATGCGGGCTGCCAAATTCCGCGCGGAGACGCCCGTTGGTTGCTTGGCTGAATCGCTGCTTGCTTGGCTGAATACTGAACGCACATGAGTTCAACGTGAATACGCAGAGTTTCCTTGAACATCACGGCATCATTCGCAACCCGTTTGCGGAAGAGGACGCCCAGACGGACCCCGTCTTCAAACAACATTGCATTCGCAACGCCTATCACCCCGCGTGGGACAAGGTTTATGGCGATCCAACCGAACCCTCGACGGCCATCATCTTTGGCCCCAAGGGTTCTGGGAAAACCGCGATGCGTTTGCAAATTGACCAGCACCTCGTTGCCCACAACGAATCGCAGACGGACAGTCGCGTTTTCATCGTTCGCTACGACGACTTCAACCCGTTCCTGGATCATTTTTGCCAACGTCTTGGCCGCCGCGGTCGCAAACCCGAAAAGGCACTCGACAATTGGCGTCTTTGGGACCACATGGACGCCATCTTGTGCTTGGCGGTCACCGAATTGGTTGACCAGGTGATCCACGGGGACGAACGCCCCGTTTCCGGTGATGGTAACCGGATCAAGAGTTCCGCCTACGCCAAGCTAGATCGCAACGACGGGCGCGACGTTCTCTTGCTGGCGGCTTGCTACGATCAATCGACGGAAGCTTCTTTCACGGAACGGTTCGAATCACTGCGCAAGAAGCTGGGATACCACAACTGGACCGCCAACTTGGATTTCTATGCCGCCATCCTGTGGTCCCTCTTGACCATCGCGGTGGTCGGCTACCTCTTCCTAAACTCAACCGACGAAGCCGGAAACCGCACTTGGGGTCTGCTCTGGCTGATCCCCATCCTGGTCACTGCCGGCAAGCTGCCTTATTTGATTCGTTGGTTCAAGAGCCAGTGGGCTGCGTCAGGAATCCATCGCCACATGCGGGTGGGCAAACGCGAAACCAGCTCGGTGCGCAAGGTCTTGTTGAAGTTTCCATCCAAAGACCTGGCGAGCCAACCACTGCCCCGATTTGACAGAACCGACGATCGTTATGAACTGCTTCGGAAGCTTCAGAGCGTCCTGAGCCGGCTTGGTTTCAGCGGCATGGTTGTCTTGATGGACCGCGTCGATGAACCTCACATCACCGGCGGAAAACCGGAACTGATGCGACGCTTCGTGTGGCCGCTGCTCGACAACAAACTGCTCAAACACCCAGGACTCGGCTTCAAGTTGATGCTGCCTGAGGAGCTGTACGCCGATACGGAGCGAGAAAGCCGCGAGTTCCACGAACGAGCCCGGCTCGATAAGCAAAACGTGATTCCCCGATTCCAATGGACGGGGGAGTCCCTTTACGATTTGGCCCGCGCTCGGATGTTGGCTTGCGCCGGCGATGGCCAACATCCTGAGCCCAAGAACCTGTTCGAAGATAGTCTTAGCTATGAACGCATGTTGGCGGCCTTCGAGTCCCTACGCGTTCCCAGGCACCTGTTCCGATTTCTTTACCGCGTGCTTGTTGAACACTGCAATCAACACACGGACGCTAATCCACAACATCAGATCAGCGTGTCGACCTTCGAAACACAACTCGCGGTCTACGCACGGGAAACCGAACGCGTCTGAGCCGCCGTCATCTCGAAGGCAGAAACTGCGGGGCACCGCATCTCCGAGATCTGTGGCTGCGGTCCGACCGGATCCCCGAGACGGAACCGCCTGGTTGGCGTGGTTGCTTTCGCACGCCTATAAGATGGCATTCACCCTCCTAGCAGGAG
>JBCCYK010000124.1:0-18276 GCA_039189905.1 Planctomycetota bacterium | reverse complement strand
TGGCGATCAGCGAGAAGTGTACCCTTATTGATTCTCTAGCTGACAACGATCGAGGATTCCACTTTGAACCACGCTGATGAACGTCGACAACTGGCAGCGGCCTACCGTCTCTCGGGGCTGTTTGGTTGGACCGACATGGTGTTCAACCACATATCATTGCGGCTGCCCGGACGAACGGGGCAGCCCGATACCTACTTGATCAACCCAGAGGGATGGCTCTCCGAAGAGATCACGCCGGCGTGTCTGCTGGAAGTCGACGTGGAAGGCAACATCGTCGACCAGCCCGATCAAACCTTCATTCCCGCGGGCTTTGTGATTCATTCTGCGATCCACAACGCCCGCGAGAACGCCACCTGCATCATGCACAACCATTCCATGGCGGGCATGGTCGTGTCGGCCCTGAAAGAACCCTTGCTACCGCTGACGCAGATCTCCATGGAGTTCCACCAGCGTGTCGCCTACCACGATTTTGGTGGGATCGAACTTGATCGCAGCGTGAGCGATCGGATCGTGGAAGACTTGGCGCACCATCACTGCATGATCATGCGAAATCATGGTTTGCTGACGGTCGGTAACAGTGTGGCCGAAGCCTTTTATTACATGCATTACCTGCATCAATCGTGTGAGATCCACATCAACACGATGAAGATCACCGATGACCCGCTGATACCCGGCGAAGCCGTTCTCGAACACACCGCGCGGCAATACGAACCGTTTCACGACAAAGACGTCCGCATGGTGTGGGACGCCATGCTACGCAAACTCAACCGCGAAATGCCCGGTTGGGACCGTATGGTACCCATGTCCTGAACGGCACCGCTTGGACTCGAACCATCACCTGATTCCGCCGTGATCAAGAACCACTTCGAGAAGATCCCAAATGTGGATCACGATCGCTTCGGGGTAACCGCAGCCACGCGATCCCCAGGCAGAAAAATCCAGCAATGGAGCTGAATCGGACGAGTCCGGTTTCAAATACAACCGTGGCAAAGAAAACTATTGCCGCTGTGAACCAAAAAACAAAGCCGTCCACAGCTTCCATACGGAATCGCTGGACGATCATTGCGATCGAATAAGCAAGCCAGATCGTGGCAAAGGCGAAGTTGACATAGACGCCCCAGCCCGCCCGGATCCCAGTGACGCGTTCCGATTCCTCCGCCGTTGCTTCGATCGCCGCCTGGTGACTCCAATCGTGGACCAAGCCATAACTGGCCAGGATATGCAGCACGATCATCAAGCTGCCAATGAACCAGCTCGCGCGGTAAATGCGGCCTGCTTTACTCTGAGGCTCGCCGCGATCGCAGAAGCGTGCCAAGCTGCCGGTAAACCAGCCGAGTAAGGCAAGCCAAACGGGAACATAGACCATTGCATCGCGGATCATGGCGGGTAGGAGCGGGGGTTTGTTTTGTTCCCATGGAATTGGAGTGAAGCACCCGTACTCCGCCGCAACTTGGTGTTCGGTCAGCGAAACATGCTAATGGCTTGTTGGTTTAGTCATAACCCGACGCGTTAGCGAGGCACGATTCGACATTGATGTTGCTTAGGCTAAACTAGTCCACGCTGACGCGTCGGGTTGTGATTTTGATTTAATCGACATGCCCCCAAGGGCTTCGTACGCCCACAGGCAAGTCGAAAGACTTGACGTCTTTCGCTACGGCTGTAGGCGAAGATTGAGCTGCGGCGGAATGCTAGGGTGTTCCGACAGCTTCCTTGGCAAAGTCACCCGCAACAGCCATCACCAGTTCATCCGGCTGGATGTATTTTCGCAGAGCCTTGTTGACATCTTCGACGCTGGCCGCGCGAATCCGGGCTTCATGTTCACTGACCGATGCCATCGCGCGGTCGTTGAACATTTGACTGATCAACATCCCCGCGAGTGTGCCATCATTCGTGCGTGAGACACGTTCGGCCTGCAAGTAGGCCGTTTTGGCTTGTTCCAACTCATCGGCCGTGACGCCTTCCGCCAGAAGTCGATCGATCTCCTCACGAATGGCCGTCAACAAGCGATCTTTGTTACCGGGATTGGTGATGGCGTACACGGTGAAGTCCACCCGTTCATCCTTGGATCGTGCGGTCAAGCCGCTTCGAATCCCGTAGGAAAGCCCTTCCTGTTGGCGAACGCGATCCGCCAAGCGGCTGCTCAGTGAGCCGCCACCCAAAATGTAGTTTCCGAGCAGCAATGCGGCGTAGTCTTCGGTCTCATCCGACAACGCGATCTGCTGGGTTGTGTAGAAGAAGGCGTTCGTCTTGTCCGGGGTTTCGATCAGTGAAACCTCACCGGCAATCGATGGCGTTGCGGGACGATCAATCCGGACGTAGGGCTGATCGGTTTCAAAACCATCCAGGATCGCACGGAACGCATCCAGAGACGGTTCCTGTTCGAAATTGCCCACCAGCGAAAGCTCGCCAGCTTGGTTCCCCAGGAAGTTCTTGTGGAGTTCTCGAATTTGCTCGATTGTCACCCCTTCGTACATCGCGATCTCTTCACCGATCGATTGGACATAACGGATGTCGTCACTGGGGTACGGTGAAAGCGCTTTGCGAACCGCTCGGGGCGCGAGCGCAGTCGGTTCGGTCTTGCTCTGTCCCAACTGCGTGACGATCTGCCGTCGAACGACATCCAACTCGTCCTCATCCAACCTCGGTTCCGTGATCACTTTGCCGAGCAAGGCGATCACTTCCGGTAAGAACTCCTCCTTGGTCTTGCCCTGGATCTGCAACAAGCCCAACGCGGTGAACATCTGCAGGTCCGTGCGCAAACGCGTCCACTCATCCTGGAGTTCTTGATAGGTCAAGTCCGCTGTGCCACGCTGCATGATCAAGCCAAGCAGCTCGGCTGCACCGCGACGCGGCAGCAGGGTCTCCGGGGTGCCGAAGCGGAGTGTCAACATGAACGAGACCGCGTCCCCGCGGGTCTGCTTCGGTAGCACCGCAAACTCAACACCCCCGATCAGACCTCCGCGTTCGATACGCTTTGCAATCGCTTCCGGATCTGGATCGAACGCCTCGCCTGCTGCGGCGGCCTCCCGGCCCTTATAGTCCCGCACCATCTCGTTGAGGTCAGGGGCCTCGGCGACGGAGACACGTTCCGCTTCGTCGGTGGGAATGAAGAGCCCCACCGTGCGATTGTTTCGAGTCAAATACCGCTCGGCCACTTCGGTCACCTGGTCAACGGAGACCTTCTCGATCGCATCGCGATAGAGGAAGTACAAACGCCAGTCTCCTTGCGCCGCCCAATCGCTGAGCGAAACGGCGATCCGATCGGAATCCGCCGCTTCCAACTCACGCTGCGCCAGGATCTGTTGCCGGGCTCGCTCGACTTCTTGCTCGGTGATCGGATCGCTTTCCCACGTTTGTTCAAGAACATCCAGCATCGTCGAGCGTGCCGATTCAAGACTGTTCTCGGGTGGCATTTCTGTCAAACACATCAGCAAACCGGGTTCTCGAAATCCTGACGCGAACGCGTACACGTTGCTGGCAAGCTCCGATTCAACCAGCCGCTTGTAGAGGCGTCCTGAGGGCTCGTCTCCCAAGATGTACGTCAAGACACGAACGGCTGCGTAGTCCGGGTGGCTTCCAGCCGGAATGTGGTAGGCCGCACCCACGAGTTGGATATCGCCCACACGCCGCAACGCGACAGTTCGTTCCCCGTCCTTGGGCGGCTCGACGGTGTAGGTCTCCTCGATGGGCGTGTCGGGTGCCGAAAGCACGCCAAACGTCGCCTGGATCTTCTCCAGTGCAAACGCTGGCTCAAAATTCCCCGCAACGATCAACAAGACGTTATCGGGACGATAGAACTTGCGATAAAACCGTCGGAGATTGACGATCGGCACGCGCTCGATATCGCTCCGATTTCCAATCGTGGACTTGCCGTAGTTGTGCCAATCAAACGCCGCGGAGGTGATTCGCTCCATCAACACACGAATCGGCGAGTTTTCACCGCGTTCGAACTCATTGCGAACGACCGTCATTTCGCTCTCGAGATCTTCGCCCTTGATGTAGCTGTTCACCAGACGATCCGCTTCCAGCGCCAAAGCGAACTCGAGATTGTCGTCGCCCGCGGGGAGCGTTTCGTAGTAGTTGGTCCGGTCAACCCACGTGGTTCCGTTGAACCTTGCCCCGCGGTCCTGAAGTGACTTCGGGATGTTCTCGTGCGTCGGCGTTCCCTTGAATAGCATGTGTTCCAGCAGGTGCGCCATTCCCGCTTCGCCGTAACCCTCGTGACGCGACCCCACAAACACGGTCATGTTGACCGTGACGACTTCTTTGCTGGCATCTGGAAACAACAACACCCGCGTGCCATTTTCCAAGGCGTATTCGGAGATGCCCTCGATGGTTCGGAGCGGTTCGGGCACGTTGGATTCCTGCGAAGGCGTGTTGGATGAGGCGGTGGAGTCGGATGGTTGTGCCTGAGCCGTGTTCGCAAACACAATCGAAAGCAGCAGTATCAGAAGGACCGTGGCATTTCCTGGCAGAACGTGTGCGACCCGTGGCACCTTGGGGCAGGCTAGGAAGACGACGCGAAACTTGCGACCTTCATCGTCAGCGGGCTCGAACATCGGGGCGTCCTGTTGTTTCAATGGATCGCGAGACAAGGCAAAGCATGCGACCAAATGGCCATCCGTTACGGCATCGGATTGTAGCGAAACGAACATCCGCGGGGACGGCCCCTCATCGAACCGACCCCTGCCACGCTTAATCAGGAACGATCTGACTGATATGGACAGCTCCCTGTTGGACGAAGCGAACGAGGACGCCTGGACAACGGCAGTCGACTTGGATCCCGCCGTGGCGTCGGGATCTGACGATGTCTCCATCGAGGTCGTGCTCGGCGAACGCATCCTGGCGATTTTTCGTCACGCAAGGGTGTGGTACGCCATCGACGGCATGTGCTCCCATCAAGGCGGTCCGCTGGCCCAGGGAACGGTGGCTCACGGCTGTGTCACGTGCCCATGGCATGGTTGGCAATACGAGCTGGAAACCGGGATCCAAACGATCAATCGCCAACCCCTCCAAAGCACGTTTCCGATCCGCCAGATCGGAACACGGGTCGAGGTGCTGCTCACGCAATAGTGCTTTGTCTCGGGTTGTTCTTAGGATTAGCCGAATCGCGTTAGCGACCGGTTGCCACGCGATTCACATTGCGTCCGCAGAACCGGGAGCTAAGGCTCCGCGGCTGAAGGAACATCCGGGCTACCAGATTTCCACTCACTCAGTAGCCGAAGCCGGTCCGCAAAAAGAAGGTCGTGTCGAGCGGCACGCGTGAGCTGTTCACCTCGTAGCGAAGCTCCGAATCGGTGGCCAACCCGACCTCGAAGAAGCCGGTTCGCTGGCCCGTGCGTATCAGCTCACTGCGCCCCCACTCCCATCCCAGCATGACTTCGATCTGATTGAGGTCCACGCGGTTGTTGTCGTTGCTCCCGGATTCAATCGTCCAGGAGTCACCGCCATAGCGTCCGGCGAGGTAGCCCCACACGTCATAGACGCCCAGCGTTTGCCAGTACTGAGCCCATTTGGGTTCCGGAAAGAAGACGTCTAATCGTGTGAACGGATTGGGTTGATACAGCCAGCCGCCAGCGGGAAGCAACTTCACGCGATACCGGTCGTAGTAGTAGACACCGCCTTTGATGGTGGATGCTGGTGTCAGACGAAACGACACCAGCCCCTTGCCCTGCACACGCAGGCTGTTGCTGTTGAAGTGGTCGAAGTCCGTGTAGGCGCCCACGCGCACGCCGAGTTCGCCGCCGAACAACTGATTCGGGTCGGTCGCCCACCCGAAATCCAAATATGCACCATAGGCATTCGAGGGCAGCGACTGCCCGGTCGCGGGAGCACGAACCGGTCCATCAAACAGGTAGAGAGAGAACCCCGGGACGACGTAGAGTGGTCGTGTGGTCCACAGGAAATTGGGAAACGCAAACCCAACCGAAACGTCGGTCTGGTTCATCCCGAGTGAGTCGGATTCATCACCCCCGCTCAACCACATGTGACGTAAACGGGGGCCATGCAAAAACTGATAGTTACCCAGTCCAAACGGCAAGCGTCCACTGGGTGCTCCATAGGCGTTGTTGAAAAGACCATTCGGGAACAGAGAATTCGGTGTTCCCGACGGATACGCGGAAGCGGGAAACGGGTCTGCATACGAAGTCGTCGGCGGCCAAGCCCCGAGGCCGCCCGTCCCTCCAGGCGTCAAGGCAGTATTGGGAGACACCGGAGGATAAATGGTCTGGGGATAGCCCACGCCTGAGACGGGCGGACCCCCCAAACCCTGGCCGCTCCTGAAAAGGCTGCCTGAAAAAAGGCCGCCCAACAAACTCCCGTTGGGATAAGCGGGGTTACCAAAGCCACCGCTCGTCGGCACAGCCGTTGAACCACTCGGGAACGAACCGAGCGGGGCTTGTGGAATGGTGGTGCCAAAACCCAACCCGTTGCCACCGTAAATGGAACCTGCCGGCGTCCCACTGAGCGTGAAGGGCCCGGTGGTGGTTGGTGTTTGGTAAGGATCAAAAAGCGAACCGCCGGCCGTCGCGGCAGGCATCGAGGCGGGACCCAGTCCACTTGCCGCTCCGGGGGTGAAAGGCGGTGGAGCGATTGGCGACAGCCGCGTCATGGGCGCGTCGGGATAGCCGGAGGATGGCCCTTGGGCCTGTGTCCGCCCCAGCACGGCGAAAAGTGCAAGCCAAGCCAAGACGCGGGCATGGGCGTGGATCCACTTACGTCGTCGACCAGAACGCGGGGCTACCCTCGCTCCATGAGGCGGTTCCAGCCAGCGCACACACCTAGCCAAAGGCGGATCAGTCGAAACGGGAAAAGCGGACAATGGGTTGCACTCTGGCGGCTACGGAAAGGCGGCCCGGCACAGGCCACGTCCATCTTGAGCCGAACTACCGATTTTTGCTCACTTCCGTCAAGATGTCTGCGTGACTTCCTTGTTTCACACCTCCTGGCGTGTTAACCCAGATCATGGACTACCTCGACCTTTCCCAACTCGCCCAGTACCTGCACCTGACCCCGGCGCAGATCAAGAAGATGGTGGACCGCGGTGACCTTCCCGCACAGAAAGTGGGCGGTTCCCTGCGATTCAGCGAAGCAGAGGTCCATCATTGGCTCGAGGAAAAGATCGGCCTTGGCGACAGCGATGAACTCGACCGAGTTCGTCGCGTGTTGGATGCGAAGGAACCGCCGCGCACGCACGCGCCTCGCTCGCTATCCCAGTTGTGCCCGATTGAGCTGGTTGCCAATCCACTTGGAGCCCGAACACGCTCCAGCGTGATTCGGTCCATGTGCGACCTGGCTGCGACGACGGGTATGCTGTGGGACGCCAAAGCGATGTGTGACGCCGTGACCAACCGGGAACAATTACACCCGACGGCCTTGGATTGCGGCATCGCGCTGATGCACCCGCGTCGGCCACAAACCTCTCTGTTGGCGGATTCGGTCGTCGCTTTGGGGGTGTGCCCCTGTCCGATTCCGTTCTCAGACTCGGGGCAATTGACAGACGTTTTCTTCCTGTTGTGTTCCTACGACGATTCCGACCACCTTCGCATCCTTGCCAAGCTCAGTCGCATGATTTCCGATTCGGAGTGGCTTGACGGTCTTCGTACCGCCGAATCGCCCGGAGAAACGTGGGCGATTCTGGATGAAGCCGAACGCGAACTCGACGGAAGGACGCCTTCATGATTCCCCTGGAACTCCCCGATTCTCTTCAAAGCCCACCTGCAGGTTTGCTGTGGGCCGGCCCCATGCCTAAAACCGACGCTGCGACAACGTTTCCCGAGGCAAACCAGGTCCCGCTTCTTCGCCTGCATCGCTGGCTCCTGAGCGTTTGTGATGGCGTGGTCCACCGGAAAGGTTTGGTGGATTGGATGGAGCGTCCAACCAAGGCGCCGATTTCACATGCCCTCTGGCTCCCATCAAGCGAATCGGCTTTCCAAAAAGAACGCAGGCTCGCGGCGGAGATACCAACGCACACGCCGGCGTCGAAACTATTGGCGGTTCGTTCGGATCGTGTTTCGGCACGCCCACAACTTCCAGGGCAGCCTGACTTCGTTCCCAGTGTGTCGCTCGTCAATGCGGGTTGGTATCTCCCCGATTGGCTGCAGGACCATGCGTGCGACGATCAGATAATCGCGTTGTCCCAAATGCCGATGACGACCACGCGTGTTGAACTCTATGCGTCTGACGTGGAAATCGGCGAAGCCTGCCTCGCATCCCTTTCCACGATGTCACCCCACCGACCAAGTCACACGGCTCTGACCACGTGGGACGACTACGCGCTCGGTGGTCGTCGACGCAGCGGTGAGCCTGTGGTCTGTGTTTGGGATGATTCCATGGTGTCACCCTTCGATCTCCGCTTGTGGCAAGAGCGTCGCCGGAGCCGCCCCCGACCGGACGTGGTGGGCCATGTTTGGCTGACCCATCGCTGCAACCAATCCCAGTGGGATGAGGCCGCGGAGGCAGGTGTCGACGCCGTGGTTGAGAAACCTTTCCCACAGACCGTTCTGCGCACCGCCATCGTTCACGCACGGGTCCACGGTGAACAGTGCGACCGCAAACTGCGCCGCGGCGAAGCATCGATCACGCAGCAGCCATGAACGAGAAACCGGCGATCTGGTTCGTCACTGGGACCGACACTGAGATTGGTAAGACCTTCTGTGCGGCGGCGCTCGCGCGCGGTCTTGTGCGGCAGGGTCGCCGCGTGGGTGTCTATAAGCCGGTTGCCAGCGGGTGCGTCCCCGATGCGAACGGTGACCTGGTCGCTGAGGACGCCGTTCAACTTTGGGATGCCGCCGGACGGCCCGGCAGCCTGCAGGCAGTCTGTCCCCAACGGTTCCGAACTCCCTTGGCACCACCCCAAGCGGCGGCACGAGAGTCGCGCGTGGTGGATGCGGCGGGACTCGTGGACAACGCACGGACTTGGCTCTCAGGCGATGTTGACGTGGTCGTCGTCGAAGGGGCAGGTGGGTTGTTCAGCCCGATCGCGGGCGGGATGCTGAACGTGGATCTGTTGAAACAACTGGCCCCGGCGCGCGTTTGGTTAGTCGCCCCGAATCGCCTCGGTGTGATCTCAGCCGTTGTCGCCAATGTGCGTGCAGCCGTGGCGTCAAACGTCCGCGTCAGCGATTTGATCTTGAATCAGATTCCGAACACGGACGACGCGTCAATGGATTCCAACGCACACGAAATCGGACACTGGCTAAGCCTCGAATCCGGTGCCACGCCGCGGGTTCATAGCATGCCCGTGAATGGCACAGGTGAATTTTTCTTGCCCGACCTCAAACCGTGACCTAGCCTTCGACGGACAATAATCACCGCATTCCAACAGCAGTTCCGTGAAGGCTCTGGTTAAACGATTCTGGGCACCCGTCGTGATTCTGATCATGGTCGCATCCCACGCGGCCGTCATCGGTTACATCCGATCGCGCGTCGCTCACCTGAATCAATCTCAAAGCAATGCGGTGGAGATCGGCCTGATTCGATTTCAGAATCAGGCAGACCCGGACCACACGTATCAATTCGACCTCCACGCGATGGTCGACCCGACGCGTCGCTTCCAAAGCGAAGAACGCTTGTCCCAGATGCGATTGGAAATCATCGAGGCATCAGAGCAAGTCCTGCGGCAAGTCGACCGCCCCTGGCTCGACGACCCGACGCATCAGGACATTCGGGGTGCTTTGATGGACGTCGTACTCAAGAACCTCGATGAACCACTTGTCCAGCGAGTCCTGATCACCGATTGGCTGCGCAGCGAATCACGGATCACACTCTGACCGACGCCATGATCTCCGACAGCGCATCAAGGGCGTGGTCGATTTCATGCGTTCGCGTCCCGTGGCCCGCACTGAGACGCAAGGTCCCACTGTCTTGTGTCCCCAGATGGTCGTGGATGGCGGTCGCACAATGATGCCCGGCTCGCACCTCCACACCAAAATCCGCGTCCAAGATGGCCGCGATTTCATGGACACCGATCCCAAGATCCGCGTCCGCCACCGACACGCTCACCACCGGCAACACGCCACCAACACTGTGAGCGCGGAGGCCCGGGATCGCCGAGACTCCCTCGTGCATCCTCTTTGCCAAGGACACTAGTGACGCCTCGCGATGAGCCTCCGTTTCGCCGTCTTCGACGACGGATGCTAGCGCCGCTTCCCAACCGGCGATCGCGGGCAAATTCAGCGTCCCCGCCTCCATCCGATGCGGCATGCTGCTGGGCATCTCCCACGCTCGGCCATCGTGGCCGGTTCCTCCCTGCATCACGGGCCGGACTTTGTTGGCAGTCTCCGGTGCAACATACAGCATGCCAATCCCGGATGGCCCCCCCATGCCTTTGTGAGCCGGTGCCGCGAGCAGATCGATTCCCATTGCGACCACGTT
Source organism: Planctomycetota bacterium (assembly GCA_039189905.1). Taxonomy (GTDB): domain Bacteria; phylum Planctomycetota; class Planctomycetia; order Pirellulales; family Pirellulaceae; genus Rhodopirellula. The sequence continues at coordinate 7,902 of JBCCYK010000124.1, read as the reverse complement.
GATCGGCAGGTACCCCAACGTTTGGGCGGCGTCACATAGCAAACGGATTCTCTCACTCGTCGGTCGACGCTCATTGATGTCACGGAGCAATCCGGCCACCTCCGCGATCGGTTGAACACAGCCCGTCACATTGGACGCCGATGCCATGGCAACCAAACGCGTCTCGGCTCGGATGCAGTTCGCAATCGACTCCATCGAACAGACGCTGTCCGAATCGCAAGACGCGATCTGCAGCGTCGCCTCCGCCTGGCGACAAGCGGCATGAAGCGGTCGAAGCACAGCGTTGTGCTCGACAGCGCTCGCGATCACATGGTGACCACGATCAACAAGGCCCTCCGGACCGCACACGCCGTGAATGGCGGCATTCAACGCGGCGGTACAACCGCCATGAAAACTGACACAAGCGTCCATCGGGGCGGCAATCGATCTTGCTAAGTCATGGCGCACCCGTTCCACCATCGCTGATGCGGCGCGGGCTGACTCGTATCCACCCCGGCCCGCATTGGCTCCGTTGTCAACCAGATACCTTGTCATCGCTTCGACCACGCCCGGGCGTTTGGGCCAGGAGGTGGAAGCATGGTCCAGATAGATGCGCGTTCGCTGCGTCCGATCCGAGGCGTTCATTCGGTCGTGGCCAGCGCCGGGACCGGCTCCTCCGGTTTCATCGGAATGCCGATCGCCTCCAGCGACAGCAAATAAAGCAAATAGAGCACCGGGATCAGCAGGAGCACCAGCGCCGTTGCCACCATCAAACCAAACGCAAGTGATGCCGCCATGGGGATCAACAACTGGGCCTGAAACGAACGTTCAGTGAGGAGGGGTAGCAAACCCGCGATCGTCGTCAGACTCGTCAACATGATGGGACGAAACCGCCGCCTTCCAGACTCTAGGAGAGCTTGTATGGGCGGAACCCCGGCACGCACGCGGGAATTGATGAAATCGATCAAGACGATCGAGTCATTCACCACCACCCCGGATAACGCGACCAAGCCAAACATGCTGAAGAGCGTCAACGGGAGCCCCAAGAAAGCATGTCCCCAAGCGGCGCCAATCATGCCAAAGGGAATGATGCACAGGATCAAGAGCGGCTGAGCATAAGATCGAAACTGCAAGACCAGAAGCACAAACATACACAAAAGCGCAACGCCGAAACCGGCAAACAGGCTTCCGACCGATTCACGCTGTTGCTCCTGCTGACCTTCCCAGCGAACGCCGATCCCAGGAAACTTCTCGCGGAAGCCTGGCAAATAGTCCGCCTTGATCTTACCGATGATGACGTCGGCATTGGCCGTGGTTTCATCCAGGTCAGCCGAGACCGTGACACTCCGCAGTTGATCGACGCGGTTGATCTCGGAGAAGCCTCGTTCCAGGTCAACCTCGGCCAGTTCCCCGATCGGTCGCTCAACACCATCGCCGCCCGCAACACGAATCTCGCGGAAATTGACGAGGGACGCGCGTTCCTCTTCCGGGTAGCGCACCATCAGCTTGACTTCGTGGCGACCGCGTTGCAGCCGCATGACCTCGGCGCCGAAGTAGCTGTTTCGCACCGTGCGTCCCAAATCGGTTGGCGTCACTCCCGTCGACAGGGCGCGGTCCTTCACGCGGAACTGGTACTCCCATTTTCCCGGCGTGTTGTCGTCCGATATGTCGAAGACGCCACTGTACGTCGCCAAGTGCTCTTTGATCTCGTCGGTGGCAACCATCAGCGAATCGATGTCGTCACCTCCCGCGACCAACTTGAATTCAATCGCCTTCCCGCCGGGACCGACCCCCACGCTCCCAAAGGTGATCTTCTCCGCCCCAGGGACTTCCCCGACCTCACGCCGCCAGCGACGGATCAATTCATCACTGTGAATGTCTCGTATCGTGGTGTCGTGTAATTCGGCCAGCACCTGACCCACATTGCTGCCGTTGCTACTCTGTCCACCCATCGGACCTTGCGTGTTCTCGATGTAACCAACGCCTCGAAAGGCCATTCGAACCGGCCCAAGGTATCCGCCTTCCGGTAAGGGATAGATTTCGGCGACCGTCCTGTTATCCCGAGCACTCCGCTCTGCCGCCGCCGCCGCGGTGATGCGTTGCAGCGCGCGTTCCATCTTTCGCGTGCCCGCGTCGGCTTCGGAAGCCGGTGTTCCATCCGGAAAGGTGATGGTCGCCTGCAGGTAGTTGTTGTCCGACTTTGGGAACAGAATCGTTTGCACAATACCCCCACGAATCATCCCGATGGTACCCAAAAAAAGGCTGATCGCGCATGCGATCGGCAACACGGGATAACGCAGACAAAAGTGCAGCGTCGGGATGTAAACATTCTCAGCGAACCACTCCATCCAACCGCTGGCTCGCCGGTTGATCGCGGTTAGGACGAGCAAGAAAGGCCGCAACGGGTAGGTGATGATCGAAAGCAAGCGAAAGAAGCCGTTGTTTTCATGCGCTAGATGGCAGGGCAGTACGAACGTGCTTTCCCACAGCGAAATCAACAGCATGGCGATCACCGCGAACGGGATCACCGCCATGAATTTGCCCATCACGCCCGACACAAAGAACATCGGGGCAAACGCGATCACCGTTGTGGCAATCGATGCCGTCACGCTGGGCAGGACTTCGACCGCACCGTCGATCGCTGCGGTCACCAAGTCCTTGCCTTCCTGCCGATGCGCGTAAATGTTCTCACCGATCACGATCGCATCATCCACCACGATCCCGAGCGCGACCAAGAATGAGAACAAGCTGAGCATGTTGAGTGTCTGGTCGCCATAGAGAAGCATGGCACCCGAACCCAGGATGGAAATCGGAATCCCCAGCGCGACCCAGAAAGCCAACCGCACTTCCAGGAAAAAGGCCAAAACCAGAAAGACAAGCAACAAGCCCTGCAGACCGTTGCGGAGCAACAACTCCATGCGATCCCGGACATCAACGCTGGTGTCACCCCACAGTACAAACCGATAGCCCGTTGGAAGCTCCTTGCTGTCGGCATAGCCACGTACATCCTCGACCAACGCCAGCAAGTCTTCCGACTTGGTCCGCTGCACATTGATGACCATGGCCGGCTCGCCGTTGATCTCACTGATCGCCGTGATGTCCTCGAACTCGTCCTTGACCCTCCCAAGATCACTGACGGTCAGGACCACCCCATCGGATCGCGTGATCAAGGGGAGCCGCTCAATGTCGGCCCCGATTCGCCCTTTGTTCTTGGCACGTAAAAGGATCTCTTGTCCTTCCGATTTCAGTTGCCCGCCCGGCAATTCGATGTTGCGCGTGCGAATGATCTGGGCGACTTGCTCCAACGTTAAGTCGTATTGGCGCAACGTGGCTTCCGGGATCTCGACATCGATCTGATAAGGCTGCACCGCCATCAGTTCGGCCGTTGAAACGGCGGGAAGCATCAACAGCTCATCACGTACCTGCTCGGTGATCTCGCGCAGTCGCAATTCCGCGTCCCCCGCATCCGATTCGGGGCCAATGATGCCCACGCGAATGGCATTCTCGCGAAAAGTGATCTGTTCGATTTCCGGGTCCTCCGCCAGCTCCGGAAAGCTGGGGATGCGATCGACTTCGCGGTCGACCTCCGCCATCACCCGCTGCACGTCTCGAATATCCGATCGGAGCTCGGCCAGCACATAACCGCGGCCCTCGGCCGCGATTGACGTCACCTTCTTGATCCCATCAATCGATCGGATGGCCTCTTCGATTTTCTGGCAAATCGCCTCCTCCGAATCCTTCGGAGTCGCCCCTGGATAAGGTACGGATACCAGGACAACCTCCAACTCAAAGGCGGGAAAGACCTCTCGCTGCATCAGCGCAAAGGAAACCCCCCCGATCGTCATCAACGCCAACATCAGGACGTTCATACCGGGCGTGTTCGTGATCGCCCACGCAATCAGTCGTCGCATTGGAATCCCGCAAACTCAGAGGGCAAGGTTGTCGGCAGAAGTCTCCGACCCAGATTCAGTTTCAACATCCGTAGACACGTCTTCTCGCCTCGTCCGGACCGGGATCTCTTGCGAATTGAAATCGCCCACCGGCGAGACCACCACGAGAGCATCGTGGTAAAGCGTGTCCACAGGGACTTCGCAGATCCAACGGTCATCGTCACTGCTCGCCAAAGCGGAGCCCGACAGCAATCGCTCCACGGGACGCACCTCTTTCAACACCACCAGTCTGCCAGCCTCCCAGGCTGCGAAATCGAATGGGGTCGCCTCCGCCTCGACGGAAGGCCCCTCGGATTCTGGGGACTTCGACACTTCAGAAGGATTGGATGCATCCTGATTAGGCGATTTCCGCTCAATCACGGTCGGATCCCCAACAAACTGCCATACCTGATTTCCCGGCTTGAGAGACTCGGCGGGCAAGACCATCAGCGGGACAAGCGGTCGGATCTCGAACTGCAACTGCACGAACATTCCCCGGACAAGCGTGCTCGGACCCAATCCCCGCAGTGTGTTGCTCTCCACCACTTGGCCATCCCGACCCATCAACTTCACGTCGCGAGGGTTGTCGACCACCACGCGAACGGGAACCGTACGTGTCTGCTCATCAAACCCGATTCCATCATACCCGACCAACTCACCCGACCACTGCAACGTCATGTCATCGCGACCCGTGACGGCATACCGGATCCGTGTCTTCGTCGGCGGAAGCTTGTATCCCATCAAGTTATCCGCATTGGATCCCAATGCCGGGTCCGCTTCGACCCCAGCATCCTGATTCAGGATCCAGATCAGTTGGTCAACGCGCAGATTTGTCGTGACCTCCACCTTGGACGTGTCCTCCAAGGTGACCAGCGGGTTTCCGCGTGCAACAAAGCCGTTCAGTTCCGCCTGCTCCATCACGACAACACCATCGATCGGCGCGGTGATCTTGGTCCGTTCCAAATTGATCTCCGCCAATCGCAATTGCGTGGCCGCCAGTTGCTCGGCCGCCTCCAAACGAATGCGCCGCTTCTTCAACAGGTCGATCTGATTTTGAAAATTGACCTGTTGTTGCTCCGCCTGAAGCAAGGTCCGCCGGGCACGATCCACCTCGCCCTGACTTGCAAAGTCTTTGGGAAGCGACTCCAGCCGTTTTACCTCGCGAAGTTGTAACTCGATGTCCGCGGCCGCAATTTCCAACGAACGGCGCGTGTTGACCAGCTCCTGGTCCACCTCCGCGATCGAATTGTATTCTTGCTCCTGAACTCGCTGAAGCCGCCTGACTTCCAACTCGTAGTCGGTCGGATCCACCTGCATCAAGATGGTGCCCGCGGTCACGACTTGACCGGTTTCACAAAGGGGTGACTTCGCAATGATCTGACCGGCGACCTCGGATGCGATCACGACTTCGCGGAATGGCGTGACCGCACCGTCGGCACTCAGCAGCAAGGGTTTTCCCAACTCCGCAAGAGACGCAACGGATGCGGTCCGCACCGGAGGCAATGCACGCATGCGACCGACGGGCGTGGTATCCGCCGCAGGACGTTTTGCGGGCTGAACACTCCCCAAGGCATAGATGATCCCGCCGCCGACACCCAAAAGAGCAAGCGGAACAACCAGGTTGAACAACAGAGCCTTTGACCAATCTGCGTTGGCAGACCGGGGGCGATTCGAAACGCGTTCTCGTGAATCGACCGTGTCCGTTGTCAACAGATCGCTCTTTGACGTCACCGGTGGCTCATCTGTCGCCAGGGTGGACGTGGTCGAGTCGGATCTAAGCGATTCCATCATGATGGGGTGGATGGTGTGAGACGATTTCAGTTGGTCGCATCACGCTGCCAGTACCAAGACTTTCGGCGTGACGGCGACCCGGCTCCTGCGGACTGCCAAGGAGTCCCCAACCCAGCATCGTCAAATTCGATCGTACCGTCGATGGCATCTGGGCGACGAACCCCAAAATTAACGCCGCAGGAGGGCTGACCCTTCCTAGGATAGTCAGCCCGAGAGCGGCGGATCTCACCCCTGCGACAATGCGCCACGAGCAACTTTGGGGAGCTGTGTCCCGTTTCTCACAGACCGACGCGGGGAAGCACCACGTCCAGGGTTTTTCGCAGGGCCGCGCCACTGGCACGCATCCCCTGCATCTCGCGAGGCCAGAGTTCGATCTCCATGCGATCGAGCACACCGGATCGCCCCACCACGGTCGGGACGCTGAGCGCCACGTCACGAATGCCAAAGCAACCCGATTGCACGCTGCTGACCGGCAAAACACGACGCTGATCGAGAATCACGCTGTCAATCACATCGCGGATCGCGATCCCGACGGCAAAACCAGCCCCGCCTTTGCGTTTGATCACCTCGGCACCACTGCCGCGAGTCCGCGTGAACAATTGATTGGCCAGAGCCGGTGTCCAGCCCGGATACTTGTCCAGAGGAAGGCCACCAATCGTGGCACTGCTCCAAATGGGCACCATCGAATCACCGTGTTCGCCCAAGATCACCGCATTGGTTTGCGTGGGAGGCGACTTGAGCTGTTCCGCAATCAAAGAACAGAAGCGGATGGTATCAAGCTGAGTCCCCAGTCCGATCACCTGATCGTCGGGCAAACCCAGCATCTGCGCCGCAACGTAGGTCAAAATGTCGACGGGATTGCTGACAACCAGCACGATGGCGCTCGGCTTGGGACCGGCCGCTTTCACATCGCGAAGGATCTGCACAAACAAGTCCGTGTTGCGATTGATCAGATCCAAACGGGATTCATCGGGCTTGCGACGCAAGCCGGCCGTGATGCAAATGATGTCGCTGTCAGGGATTTGTTCGTAGCCGCCACCCACGATGGCCTGGTCTGCCACACTGGGAGTGCCGTGCTGCAGATCCAGAGCTTGCCCCGCGGCCAACTCGGCATTCACATCCAACAAGGCGATTTCACGTGCCAGACCGCCACACTGCAGGGCGAACGCCGCACACGATCCGACGAGCCCACCGCCACCAATGATTGAAACTTTCATCTCTGCTTCCTTCCTTACGCACCCAGTTGTCGGACCACTTCGTCGGTAATCAATTTCACGAGCTGCTCTTCGGAGACGCCCGCAGCATCTCCTGCGTTCCCAGCGGGTTTCACCGGTGGCGGCGCGTCAAACGCACGCCGCTCCACACCAGAGGATGACCAAGACTCTCGGAAGATGTCGTTTGCGCAGATGTCGCAATTTTCAAACTCAGGTGTATTGCGTGGATCGGCGTATCCCCACTTGTCTTTCAGGTCGAGCAATTCCTTGGACTTGTCACCAGAAAGAAAGGAAACGTTGCCAAGTTGTTTGGCAAGCATCAGCATGCGGCAATAGGAATCCAGGATCTCCGTCCACCAGTAGGCCTGCTCCACCGACTCGCCGTACGAGACCGTGCCATGGTTGGCCAGGATCATCACATTCGTCTTGTCGACGAACGGGATGATGGTGTCCGCAAAGGCTTGCCCGCCGGGCGTTTCATACTTGGTGATCGGCACGTCTCCGAGGAAGACTTCTACCTCTGGCAAAATGCACTGCGGGATGGGCTCGCGAGCAATGGCGAATGCGGTCGCATGCGGCGGGTGGCAGTGGACGACGCTGCGAATGTCCTCACGCTGCCGATAGATCTCGAGGTGAAGCAAGGCCTCACTGCTTCGTTTTTTGCGACCCGCGAGTTGTTTTCCCTCGCCATCGATCAAGGCGATGTCATCCGGCTTCAGGAATCCCTTGCAATGCAAGGTCGGGGTGCAAAGAAACTCGTTCTCGCTGATCCGCACCGTGATGTTGCCATCGTTCGCGGCTGCGAATTGACGGTTATAAATCCGACGTCCGATGTCGCACATGTCCTGCTTGATCTTATGGATGTTCTGCATGGTGCTGTCGTGAGAGGCGTGATGAGGATTCCGAGGGGAGAATGAGTTCGTATGAGGGTCTTGAACGTCAATGAGTTGCTTTAGAGCTGAATGTCATCGAGCAAAGCCACGATCGAG
>JBCCYK010000123.1:0-18298 GCA_039189905.1 Planctomycetota bacterium | reverse complement strand
CTTGGCGACAACCGGCGTCACGATCATCACCAACATTGCCATCGCAAAGCCGCTCTCACGTTGTTGGTGTAAACCGGTATCAGCAAACAGGACGAGGGAGCCCGTGAACCCTTCGACTCGGCTTTCCCTTGCAACGGTTGAGTCCACGCGTTGGCTCACCAGAACATGCCTGAGTCGATCTTACTGCGTCGGCTAGCTGCCTTCGAGAGGGTGCGGGCTAAAGTTCATGCCATCCATGTACCACACGAATCCTTTCATTGGTTATGGTGAGTCTTGCCAAAAGGAAGCCCGGATCATCGCATGGATTCGCCGGCTCAAATTTAAAACGATGCATCCCACGCACCGAAAGATCCCACCTAGCCCATGGTCCCATTCGCGTATTCTGGCATTCGAAACCGGGTCTTATGGTTGGCTGCGCTCGCAACTTTCTCCTGCACGCACGGGATCGCTCAAGAACTGGACGGACTCATTTCCGACCCCCAGACGCTCGTGGGAAAGTCAATCACATTGACTCCGGTTCGAGGCAATGCCGAGACGGGAGTCATCACGCGAGTTTTCTGTCCCGAACAAGGGTCGTTTAAGCTTGGCTATTTTGAGTTGCGGTCGCTTCAAGGTCGAAAACGCCGATTCAAACCGGAGTTGATTAAGGATCTCGTCATCGCGGGACGCGAATTGGATCTGATTCATCAGCGTCCGACGAAGAACTTTCAGCTTATCGATGTGGCAAACGCACGTGAGGCCGCTTTGGCACGGATGAAACCGCTGAACGCAACTTGGACCGACCTGCATAACGCGGAAGAACACGCGCGCACCACGCGGGCTTCGAAACAGAATCTTGAAGCAGCCATCAAAGGCCTCGCACTTGCGCGCGTGGCGGGTGTTGCGGAGGGTGAGAACACAATCGTTTTAACCGACTACCCGCCGCAGCAAAGGGTCTTGTTGCTTCGCACCATCGACACCTTTGTCCCTAGGTTCAACCAAATCTTTGGGTACCAGGAGGATGCCTTGGTCCTTCCGGAGAAACCCGTCGTCGCTGTGTTCTCGTCGAGAGAGAACCTGGGAGAGTTTCAGAGAGAGGTGGTCAAGAACCCAAACTATGGGACGATTCGCGCATTCTTTCACCTGGTCGACAAACACATCGTCGTCACCGCGGAGGATGATCGCTCCTTGCGACACGCGTGCTGGCAGGCCGCTTGGGGACTCTCGGGTGCTTATGCGAAATTCAGCACTTCGACCGTGGTCTTGCCGGCCTGGTTCCGAGTCGGCCTCCAACTAAACTCCGCTGACCAACTCGTTCCCAAACTCAACAACACGTCGTACGAACGCAAGCGGTTGAAAGAAGAAGTCGACGGCGGTTCGCTGAACGGTCTGTTGGGAGCCAACGTCCTTCCACTCGATCGTCAAGCAATCTGCAAGTTTCTGGTTGCCCACCTCTATTCTCAAGATCCAATCTCTTTCGGGCAGATGCTCAGGCTGCTGAAACGAGCCCGCTCGACGGAAGATGCGCTGTCGATCGCATACGGGATCTCAGAGGAGGAATTCATTCAGTCATTCGGTCAAACGATTGGAGTTCCAAACCTCACGCCTTGAGCGTTTCCTGCGAGGATTGCCTCCGTTTGACCGCCGTTAAGGCTTGGTAAGACCGTCGCAGAATAGGGCTCTCCTGCGATCGCTATCTGTATAACGAGCGTGCTTCGGCAGACCCTGAAGGCTAGGTAGGCCAACCACTAGGAAAAGTTTTCGAAAAAGCGGGACTTGTTTCCGGAATCCTTGCCAGCGTTTGTCAGTCTGCTGAGATCACCACCGTTGGGGTGGTTCGCACGCTTGTCAATGCCCAAAGAGCAGGTTCCATGTTGATAAAAAAAGTGCTTCTTGTTTTCGGTGGTTTGGTCGCTTTTCTCGTAATCTTGGTCGCGATTTCGAGTGCCCGCATGCGTGAGCTGGCTGGATATGTGCGGGCCACCGCGGATGAAACGGTCGAAGGCATCGAGGACAACGTTCCTCAAGCCGTTCGAGATCGAAAGCTGAGCAATGAACTCAAGCAGGCACGCGACCAGATCGTGGACCGCCGGGTTCAGTTGACGCTCGCCGAATCGAAAGCGCGTAAGCTGGAGACAGAGCTCGAAACGCTGTCGGCACGCGTGGAACGTCGCAAGAATATGCTGGCTGATGCCTATCCGGCGCTTCAACGAGCGTCGGAGGGATCCGATGAAACGGTGGATTTTGCCGGGAAGTCGTGGAGGCCTGATGATCTGGCATCGCAAATCGATGATCTGCTCGGTCAGCAAGAAAGGGATGAGCAACAACTCGCAATCAAGAGGAAAGCGCTCGATCAATACCGCTCTGGTATCCAGGAAGGGAACACGGTGATCAGCGCGATGGAGACTCAGTTGGTGGCCGCTGAGAGTGAAGCGGAATCACTGAAATTGCGTCGGGAACAAGCGAAGCAAGAGTCAGATTTGCTTGAGTTGGTTGTTTCGCCCGACGAAGTTGCTTCGGATCAATCGGGCATTCGTCGGAATCTTTCTCGCCTGAGGGAATCGGTCGACAAGCAAGAAGCCATTAACGAAGCTCGACGCTCCATGTCGAAGTCGGGTACACATCAAAATGACCTGGATCGATCCTGGGACCGAATGAACCGACTCAAAAATCTGTATCAGCAACACAAATCAAATAGCGATTCAGAATCTTCCGATGACTGATGAGAACGAAAAGCAGGAAAACGCGGACGCGAAGCGTGACTTGGAAACATGGATCTTTGCGCGCATTCAGCAACGATGCAACGGAGAACACACGGATTCTCGTGACCCTGATCTCGAAGACGCGATCTAGCGTTTTCTGTATCGCGAGCTTCGTGGGGTCGCCGCTGCCTTGCCTGGCCTGGGGCCAGGCTCTCTCAATCGAAACGTCGACCACAGTGCTCGCTTCACGGCCGTCCTCAACAAAGCTTTCTTGCGAATCCTCGAACGATATCCTGACCGGCTCCTCAGAGCCAAGGCCCGGCACCAACTCACAGGCTACGTTTCCAGAACGATGTCAAACATGATGTTGAATCACTACAACCGTCGGTCTCGCTACCAAGAGATTCTCGAGGATGTCCGCCACCAGCAACCCGAAGACGTCGTAAGTGAGCAATTGATCGCCGGTTTAACGGAAGATCGTGGCGATTACTTCGTCGAACGTACCGGCGTCGACTTTGCTGAAGGCCTTCGTCTGTTAGGTGAGTGGGAGGCCTCTTCCGAAATCGAATTACGAGACCGTGCGGCGGCAATGCGATACCGTTACATCGATGGCTTTGGCTACGACCAGATCGCCCAACAGATGCGAATCGGGCGGGGTGAAGTTGAAAACCTTTTGGAGCGAGCGAAGTACCACCTTCGCAAACGGGATCAACGATGACGCGACAAAAAGCTGACAGCGGGCAAGGAGAGCACGAGCGGCCCCGACGAATTGGCAACGAGGAGGAAACTCGAACGGCGAAGCCTTTCAGTGATCCAAGCCAGATCTCGGACCCTGGCCCGCGTGGCTTCCAGCTGCACGGTGCTCTGGGCCTTGGCCCCGGCGACAATCTGGATGAGCTCACCAGCAACACCGAAAACCAGCTCAAGGAACGGGGCATCGAGATCAAACGCCGCGTTGATCGCGGAGGATATGGCGTCGTCTATCAAGCGAGAAACCTGCAAACCGGTGCGGACTTGGCGGTGAAAGTGTTGCTCAACCGACAATCAAAAGTTGCGATGGCGACCTTCCAACGTGAGTGGAAAGTGCTTTCTTCACGCAGCTTACCCGGAATTTCGGGGGAGCAACCTCGCGTTGCACCTGAGTTCTACTTCGGTGACGACCGCCAGCCAGCACAGCCATACCTTGCTTTGGAATGGATTGATGGCCAGAACCTGGAGCGATGGATCGAGTCTCATCCCGGCTTGAGTATTCCCAAACGTCTCTACCTCTGTGAGCGTATCTTTGCAACGTACGCGCAGCTGCATGCAAGCAACCTTCTGCACCGAGATGTTTCACTTCGCAACATCATGATCCAAGGAAGCCGCGTTCGGTTGATTGATTTTGGAAGTGCGTGCCGAAAGCAAACGGGTTACATGAGCCAGCAGTCCCTATCTCAAGTTCCCGTCACACCCGCCACCGCGTCCGAGCGAATGATGAGCCAAGCCACCCGCGGAACCGTTGCCGACGAAGTGCACGCGATCGCGAAATGCTGTTTTTTTGTCTTGACGAATCAACTCGCACACAAGGTCGGCCCGCAACATTGGCGTGAGTGCCTGTTGCAAGCCAAGGTTCCGCGGAGACTTGTTGACATGACCATCCTGCCTCGAATGGCCGAGCCCAACTGCCAAGAATCGACCGGCATTCTCTAGCGACGGACGGCAACAAACGCACCATGACTTCAAGTTCTTCATCATCTCAATCTGAAAGCGTCACGCGTTGGAGCGCCGCGAGTGCCAGCGGCGAACTTCACCGCTACCGACAACGCGACCGGCAACGCCGCATTTGGACGCGTCGTTGCATCGTTGGTTTGAGTGTCGCTCTGGTCATGACGCTGATTTTCGCCGGTGTTCGTCGCTTCCAGACAATCACAGATCACCGGAAACTGGTGGACCGGTTCCGTGTGGAACGTTCCGTCGTCAATTCATGGAGCCACCTCGACAACCCCGCGATCGAACGACTCCTTCGGCAAGCCGACTCGCTGCAAGAGATGGGCGTGGAAACCGTCTCTCAGGCCGGTGTTTCGCGTCTGGAGCAAGCCATCGCGATCCTGGACGCGGTTGAGCCCGTCCATGACACCCTGATGAAGCTGCTTCAGAAACAGCGGCCCATTGGCACGCTGTTGAGCGATGCTTCATGGCTCACAGAGTCTTCGGTGATCGAAGACCGCCTGATCGAGTTGCGTGAGGACTATTTGCGGATCGCCGAGTTGGTTGAAGGCGGAGAGCTCAAAGCTGCGGAGACAGCGATTGAGCCGATGGCCCTGCTTCTTAGTGAGCTTCAGCAACAGAATGCTGAGGCAACGTTAACCTTGGCGGAACGCGAGCAGTGGTTGCAGGTCGAGACACTGGTTCCTGCCCGTCTACGCGGTCACGCGGACGCATCGAACAGCATTTCGCTTGCTGAACAGGCCGATCGTGGCTGGCGCGACGGTGATTGGAAAGTCGCGCGTTCCCTGTTCTCGCAGGCCCAATCACGCCTCCTTCGATTCCTCGAGGACGAGCTTGAGGCGAACGAGTGGCGGATGGTGCACCTGAAGCACTCGGACCTCGTAAGCAATCGATCGTCTACGCCGATGACATCGTCACTTCCCCTATCCGACCAACCCGTTGAAACGGGAGATGCTCCAAGTGAAGACCCTCAGAAGGTCAGCGATGATCCCGCGATCGTGACCAATCGAGTGGAACCAGTCGATCCCGTTCCTGATTCGGACATTACCGCCCGCTTTCAAAAAGACTTTCTTGCGTTGATTCAGGCGGAGGAGAAGCGAATCGCGGCTTTCCTTTCCTCAGATCCCTCGCTGCAAACCGACGCAATCGAAGTGCATGCCAACAAGGTGAGTGAGCTACAAGAGAAACTCTTGGAGTCGCTTGTTCGAATCGATCAGGTGCGTGCTCAACGCTGTCAGGAGTTGCTGGAGGCGCTTGCTTCGGAGGAAGCCGAGTACGAAGCCCAAGAAGCACTCGGCGAGAACGATTCTGGAGTCGTGCAATCACTCAGGCAGAACATGAGGCGACTGCAAACACGGATTTCACGCTTGCAGACTTCGAAGGATCGATTCGATTCGAGTTGGATTACCAAATCCGGTCAGCAAATCGGGTTCACGGAACTTGCCGAGATCTGCGCCGAAGTCGTCGAATCGCTTCAGATTGAATCACGCGAGAAACGCATTGATGAACTCAAGCAAAAGGGGTTGGGACCGGGAGGTAATCACTACGCGATGTTGCTGTTGGGCCCTGAGAGGGCATCGGTACCGCTAGCCAACACAGGTTCTCGGGAGGACACGGCGATCACTCAACAGGTGATCGCACCGTTTCTGATCGGGAAGACCGAAGTGACGCTCGACATGATGCTGTTTTGGCTCAACGATCCAGATGAGAAGATAGCAGGCAGTTGGATAAAAACTTCCGGCCTCGACTGTCCAATCGTCAACACGAAGGACGGCTATCAAATCAACTCCGAATCCAGATTCGGAAAGTCACCTCAACAGCCTTTCACGCAATTTACGTATGAAGGTGCCTTGGCTTATTGCGACTGGTGTTGTCGTCAAGACCCCAACTACGACTATCGACTTCCGACGGAGGCGGAATGGGAATTCGCTGCGCGAGCCGGCGCGACAGGTTTGTTTCCTTGGGGTAACGAACCAAGTGTGAAATGGGGCAACTTTCGCCATTCGGTATCCCAGCATTCCAACAGCAAGTCATCCTTTGTTGGCAACACGACCCAAGCGGGATCGTACGCACCAAATCGTTGGGGGCTTTGCGATGTGATCGGAAACGTGCAAGAGATGTGCACGACGGAGCAGGTGGACCTGCACGGTCCGATTCCCAGCATGGAAGAGCAGCGGCATCGGTACGGCAGGCATGTCGCCTGCGGAGGCAGTTGGCTGTCACTTGGGAACGATGCGCAAATCAATTCGCGGCAGTGGAGACGCGTAAGCTCCCGCGACAGCGAAACGGGCTTGCGCTTAGTAGCCTATCCAAAATCCGATCCCCAAATTCCCTACAGCACCGTCAGCCGATACCGGCGTCGGGTGTCGCAGTGCCGAACACGTCCAAACGCGGGATTCTATACAGGTCGTCTCGCCGCAATGGGCGAGAAGGACGCACAGACGATTTCCGTGATTGTCAGCGAGGATGTCATAGCGAGAACCACGGGCAACTTGGCAGGCCCCGAGGCGATCGCTCGCCTGGTTGAACTTTGGATCCGCAACCGCCAGCATCCACTCGAACTCTCTGGCTACGCGGTTTACCGTTGCGTCGACGAGTTGGACCGTTGCATAGCCATCACCGAGGAGTCCGTGGCAGGCTTCCGCGCTTGCGTGTTCCGTTGCGACGAGGAACCGCGATCCCTTTCCGAATTGGTTGACTCGCCAAAGCGTATCTTGTCCAGCATTGAAGTCGATCGCGCCGGTGACGCAACTTGGATCGACTCGGTTTCGGCCCAGGCGACACCGGGATTGCGTCGGCGGTGGCGTGACCTGCTTGTAGAGCATGCACCAAGCTGCCTTTCAAAGTCGATTGTCGACGCCAAGGGAAAGCTGAAGCGGCATCCGACCGGTGAGGTTTACCATATGAGTTTTTGGGGTGTGCAGCTGACCCCTTCGCTGATTCAGATCGTCAATTGGCATCATCGATCGCTGACTGGAATTGGTTTGATGCGTTCGAATCTTAGCGACGAAATGCTCCCGCGGTTCAAGCCACTTCACCGCTTGGACAGTCTCTCAATGTGGGGTAACGATGTTTCGCCGAAAGTGCTGCAGAGTATCTGCGTCCAATTCCCCCAGCTTCGCTATTTCGGACTCAACGCGACTTCCACGATGACACCACAGAGTGCAATTCACCTGTCGCGTCTAACCAAACTCACTTCGCTTGCAATCGGTTGGACGGGGTGCGACGACCGCTGCTTGATCCCAATCTCCCGGCTTCCGTATCTACAGCGACTCGTTGCTTCCGGGAATGAAATCTCCGATGTCGGCCTTGCCAACCTATCGGCTTGTCAATCACTGTCACACTTGGAGTGTGTTAGCTCCAAAAACCAAATCACACGAAAGGGTCTAAATCGGTTTCAAGCCGCATTGCCTCACTGCCAAGTCGTGATGGAAGAATAGCCGCCTCGCAGCAGAACAGGTTGCAGACCCTCAGTAAGAGAACTACCAGGTAATGAGAGGCGACAGGCGATCCAACCAGCGAGAGACGGTTGGAAGTGGCGAGTTGGCCCGTACGAAACTCTCAGCAAGTCGCACGATGCAAAGGCGGATCTTCGAGATACAGCGTCTTTGACTTGAAATTGTGAAAATGCTGGTCATTTCGATATAATCGAGGTACGCGCGGCGGGATTGCGTCCCATGCCCCGTGACACCCCACCTCCCGCCCCGATCTCCCACCCTGGCGGAACCTCCCATGAACAATCAACCCAGCCGTCGACTGGTGCTCCAATCCCTTGCCGGTTCGCTGGCACTCCCTGCGTTGCCTTCGCTGGCAGCGGAGTCCGTGAAGGCGACCGCAGCCAAGCATGCGACGAAAGCCACCAAGGTTGGCACGCGTCGCTTCGTCGCGGTCGGGAATTTGCTCGGTTTCCAAACCGAGAAGCTCTTCCCCGAATCCGCGGGACGCGATTTTGAATCCACGGAATTGCTGGAGCCCCTCGAATCCAATCGCGATAAGCTCACGATCTACCGCGGACTCGATCACGGGATCAAGGGAGGCCACTTCGCCGTGCACACCTTCCTGTCAGGCGTGTTGCATCACGAGGCGAAGAACCGCCCCGACGGGAACGTCACGATCGACCAGTTCATCGCGGATGAGGTGGGCGTCCAAACACGTTTTCCGTCGTTGACCATCGGTTCCGAGGGCGGCATTCACGGCGGCTGCCAGATGGCGTGGACGAAATCGGGTGTACGCGTGCCACCCATCACCGGCCCGGCCCATCTGTTTCAGAAGCTCTTTGTAGGCGAAACCAAGGCCGAGCGTTCCGCCAGCAAGCGTGCCAACTCATTGCAAGCGTCGATCTTGGATTCGATTCAAGAGGAAGCCCGATCTTTGACGCCACGGATCAATCAGGAAGATCGTGAGAAGCTCGACGAGTATTTCACGTCGATCCGCGATGTGGAGAAACGTCTGGCGGCACGAAAACGGTGGGTCGACCAGCCCAAGCCCGATGCACCCTTCGATCGGCCCGCCGACACCAACACGGTGGAAGATCTGCCGATGCTGTATGAATTGATCGCCTTGGCGCTGCAAACCGATTCCACCCGGATCGCCACTCTCGAAATTGGCGGCAGCTTCTTACCACAACACCTTGGCATCGATCATTCGTACCACGGGTTGTCGCACCACGGAAATGACGAAGAGTCCGTCGCTCACTTGGTCACGTTGGAACGATACCAGCTTGAGCAATTCAACACGTTTATCTCGCGACTGGCATCGATCGAAGACGGAGAACAAAGCCTCCTGGACTCAACGGCACTGCTGTTTGGTTCTGGGATGGGCGACGGCAACCATCACAAGAATTCAGATCTGCCAATCATCATGGCCGGCGGCGGATACGGCGGAGCCGGATTTAAGAACGTTTCGCACGACCAAACGGACGTGAAGACGCCTTTGTGCAATCTGTTCTTAGACATTGCGCACCGCATGGGCTTGGAGGCCGATTCGTTTGGCACCAGCACCGGCACGTTCGCCTGATCATGTCTCGAACCTTCAAGACGGGGCCTCCATTCATCGCGTTTTTTGCTAGCTTGATCTTGTTTGGATTGCAAAGCGAGAAGCTTCAATCAAGTGCCGGAGACGCAGCCCCACCGAATGAAGTCGTCGCGGACTTTCTGGCGATGTACTGCGTGTCGTGCCACGACACCGGTTTGCGGGAAGGGGATCGCGACTTTGAATCATTCGCTTTGCCGATTCAGGACCACGCCGGGCTGATCAGTGCCGATGAGATCATTGATCAGGTCACGCTGCGTGAGATGCCACCCGAGGACGCGGACCAGCCGACCGATGACGAACGTCTGGCTTTATTGGGAGCACTTCGCGATGGCCTAAGACTGGCCCGCGAATCCTTCGAAAGCACCGGAGGCAGAACCGTTCTGCGGCGGCTTTCGCATCGACAATACGAGAACACACTCGCAACGCTGTTGGGTCGACGAGTCGACACACTGGGCCTGACAGCCGATTTCCCCAAGGAGAACACCAGTCACCATCTCGATACCATCGGGAGCGAATTGGTCACATCCGGGTTCTTGCTCGACCAATACTTCCAAGCGGCAGATCGTCTGATCGAAACACGGCTCGGACATCCGAACCCGGAACGACGCACGTGGCATTTCCGAGATCACTTTGTTCAGTATGAAGAGCTGAGTGGGCCTCACAAGAGCGTCTTCAACTACGAGTACCTGTGCCTGTACGAACAACCCAACACTGACACACGCCAGGGTGGCTACGGGCACATCGAAGACTTTCTGGAGGGTGTGCCGGTTTCAGGGCTGTATGACATCGCGGTCCATGCCCAGGCGATGCATCGAGATACACACTACGACCCCGCGATCTTTCGAATCGATTTCTCGGAGCCGTTTCAATTGGCCATCGTGCCCGGCGACGCGAGGAAAGGACACATTCACTACCCGCAAGCCATTGAACCGATCCTCGGACAATCCACCGTTCCCGATGATGCGCCGGAGTGGATTTCCTTTCGCGTGTGGTTGGAATCTGGGCAAACGCCTCGGTTTATTTTTCCGAATGGACCCTATGAGTCAAGAGCGTCGATCATCACGCTGAACGATCGCTACAAGGACGAGCTAAAGAACCCGAAGAAGGGTGTCAGTCGCTCTTCCTTGCTTCGTGAAGGCAAGCTGCCGCACATCCGGATCGGAGAAGTGAAGATCGAAGGGCCGATCGCTGAACCTGGGGGCGCTCTTGAGGAAAAGGCCGTGTTCGGTCCCGGCGGCTTCCAAGCTGATCAGGCGCTGAACCAATTATGGGCGTTTGCTAGGCGAGCATTTCGACGCCCCTTAGAGAAAGCGGACCATGAGAGAATCGAGAGTCTCTACAAGCAACGCATGGATGAAGGGGACACGCCGCACCAAGCTGCACTCGACACCGTCAAGCTCATTCTCTGTTCGCCCTCGTTCTTATACCTTCGCGAACTGACCGACGAGGACGAGACGCGGTTGAACGATCACGACTTGGCAACGCGACTCGCTTATGCCCTTTGGGCCTCGCCCCCGGATGAACGTCTGAGGGTGCTCGCCGATGAGGGCCGTCTTGGCGAGGAAGCTGTGCTCCGACGCGAAGTCCGGCGGATGTTGAACGACGACCGTATCGACGCGTTTGTCGAAGCGTTCTTGGACAACTGGTTGGGGCTGCGTGATATCGGGAGCGCGCCGCCATCGCGTCCCAAGAACAAGGACTACTACGGTCGCAACCTTCCGGAAGCCATGAAACGCGAGGTGCGACTGTTCTTTCATGATCTTCTGAAACGCAACGCATCGGCACTGGAGCTTCTGGACTCCGATCACACGTTCGTGAATGTGCATTTGGCGGAGCTGTACGGACTGCCCGCTGCGGAAACGATTCGCCAAGCGGATGGTTTTCAACGCGTTGCGTTACCCGACGCCAACCGACGCGGCGGCTTACTGGGCATGGCGGGTGTGTTGACCGTTAGCGCCAACGGTGTCGAAACATCTCCGGTGACACGTGGTGTTTGGGTGCTCGAAAATGTCCTTGGCGATACGCCGCCTCCGCCGCCCGACGAAGTTCCAGCCATCGACGCGAGCGTGGCGGGTGCCGAAACGATTCGAGAGAAACTAGAACGACATCGGGAAGACCAGGCCTGCAATGTGTGTCATCGCAAGATTGATCCAATGGGTTTTTCGCTGGAGAACTTTGATCCCATCGGTCGTTGGCGTGACCAGTACGTGATGGGCAAAGGCAAACGCATCCCCGTCGATGCGAGCGGTCAGTTTCCCTCAGGCGAAACGTATGCCGATTTTGCTGAGTTCAAACAGATCTTGCTCTCAACACGAACAGAACCATTCTTGCGGCATCTCGTGGAAACGTTGCTCGCCTACACAACGGGGCGTCACATGGAAGCCGTGGATCGCTTCGCCGTCGACGACATCCTCACCTCCGTAGCAGCCTCGGACGATGGACTCCGATCACTCGTTGAGTACTCCCTCGTGAGCCCGATCGTCCGTTCACGCTGAAACGATGGTGAGTCGATCTGTTCCCAACGTCGACAGACGTTTCCCCGGGACTCCCGATGACATTCACGTGACGCATGTCGCCAGCGATTGGATGCCAGGACGAAACGATCGCCCACAGATTGAAGACAATGAGCCAGGGAACAATCGCCGTTGGCGCCAGTGAAAGTGGGAACTCCAAAGCGACTAGAAACGAAGGGGGATCGGTCCAGGTTTGAAGCGGCCCAGGAAGGCTCATGTTGATCACGATCATTCCGAACGGAACGATGATCGCAATGCCAATCGCATTCCAGAGGAGCCAGTTGGTTCTTGAAATCCGACCAAGTCGGATCTGCCGGGCCATCCAAATCGCAGACAGGCCGAATAGCAAGTCGGGTACCCCCACCAGATACTCGACCGCGGCTGGAAACTCGCCTCGATGAGTCTTGATTGCCGTACCAATGGCTGCGAGGCGTGTCGTCTGAATCGTTGCGAACCAGCGCCATGGAACCGACCGGCCAGCGCGCAGGACCACGCTACGAATGGATAAGACGAACAACGGTATGGTGACGATGGCAACGGGGATCAAGGGGAGCCAAAGACCCGGCAAGGCAGCCAGAAATCGGTCTTGAAGCCACCAACCTTGATGACCCGCGATCGCGGCGAAAGCGAGCCAAAGAATCATGAGTATGCCATAAGCATTCAGAACTCGTTGCTCTTCCATGGAGATGGCTTTGCTGCGGGCTGCGTATCGCCCAACGAGCAGTGGGAAGCCAACGACGACGACGATGAGAAATGGGATGGTCGTCATCGCTCAAGTGTCCGCGCCCGCTGACCCGTGGACGACCAAATCGCCGGCTTGCGATCCCTCGCAGGAGTCATCGCAATCCCGGGTTTGTTCCTCGCGGTATTCGACGGTGATGCGGTGTAGCGTCATGACGCTGAGTGAACCGGTGATGGCCACGCCGTACATGGGAATCAAGACGATCGGAAACTCAGCGATGTTCTCCATCCCTGGGAACCTGGTCAACGCACCCACGAAGCGACGATCAAAGCGGTCCAGCTGCTCGAACGACAGCATTTGAGTGGGATGGGGCGTGCCAGACATGTGAGGTTCCTGTCCTGGGTGGAAGCAGCAAAGCCCAGTGGTTGCATATGCAACTATGTGGGCAAAATAAGGGAGGCTCAGTCGTGCATAAGCTTGCGCGACACCATGATCCGTTTGCCTTCGCGTTGAGCTTCCTGCCAGAGTGGGAACGCATCTCGAATGAGATTGCGACCCGCCCGCGAAAGTTTGACCGGTCGACGTCGCGCGTCGTCACCTTCCACCTCCTGCAACCATCCTTTCTCCACCATGCGCGCCAGCGTACGTGAGAGCGTGGACTTGTCGAGATGCAGGTGCCTGCCAATCTCAGTCGGCATGGCCTCCTGCATCTTGGCCACGGCAACGAGCACGTTTAGCTGCGTCACCCGAAGACCGATGGGTCGCAGCGCATCATCGTACAGGCGAGTCATGTCGCGGCTGAGAATCCGCACGCGGACCGCGAGACAATTGGCGGCGATCGTGTCGACAACGGAAGCAACGGATGAACAACGTTTTTGGCCCATGCCATTCAATTGTATATGCAACTAATGGGTTGTCAAGACTGACTCCGCACGCCGACGCACGAACGGCTGTGCGCGCCACGGCCCGGTCGTTTCATTGACGTGGAGCCGGGTCCGTCTGCACAACCATGATGAATCACCAGCTCGCGTTCCGAATGGGTTGGTGTAACCGGGTGAGCCGCGTCGCCGACAACCTTTCTGAGATCGCCTCTGAAAAACAGGGCAAGAATCTCGGGGTTGAGGTCATCGCGATCTGCGATATCAACACGCGAACGTTGGAACGCGTTGGCGAGAAGTATCCTGCCGCGAGACGCTACGTGGATTTCCGCGAGCTGTATGCGGACCGCCTGGATGACATCGATGCGGTGGTGGTTTCCACGACGGAGCACACGCATGCCTTTGCGACACTACCAGCGCTGCGTGCGAAGAAACATGTTTACTGTGAAAAACCGATGACGCGCGACGTTTATGAGTGTCGCTTGGTGACGGAAGCGGCAGCGGAAGCAGGTGTGATGACCCAGCAGGGAACTCAGATTCACTCCAAAGACAACTACCGTCGCGTTGTCGAGGTCATTCAATCTGGCGCGATCGGCACCATCAAGGAAGCGCACTCCTTTGTCGATCGTGCTTGGGGGTGGCAAACCGCAGAGCAAGCCATCGCCAACCGGGACCTGTTACACACGCAGGAGACGCCCACCAATAAGATGATCCCGCCAGACGATTTGAATTGGGATCTTTGGGTCGGCCCTGCTCCTTATCGAGACTTTCATGAATACTACTGGCCCGGCCCGCGTTGGTACCGCTGGTGGGATTTTGGAAATGGCACCATGTCTGACCTCGGCAGCCACCGCAACGACCTGGTCTTTTGGGCGTTGGACTTGGATGCCCCCACCAGCGTTCGAGCCGGTGGCGCCCCCATTCACTATGACATCGCTCCCGCGTCGATGTGGGCCGAGTATCAATATCCCGAACGCAATGGACGTCCAGCCGTCAAGGTGTTTTGGTACCAGGGAACGGAACGGCCACCGGCGGTTAAGGAAGGGATCGCCCCGAACGAGAATGGCGTCTTGTTTATCGGCACCAAGGGCATGTTACATGCCACTTACAGCAAGTACACGCTGCTTCCAGAGGAGGACTTTCGTGATTTCGAACCACCAGCCAGGATCATTGAGTCTTCGCCTGGGCAACATGCGGAATGGGTGCTCGCCTGCCGCGGGGAAGGTCCGGAGCCCCTTTGCAACTTTGCTTACGCCGGCCCCCTGACCGAAGCCAATCACCTTGGCAACGTCGCGTTCCGGTCCGGGAAGAAGATCCAGTGGGATGCGAAGAAGATGAGAATCCCCAATTATCCGGCCGCGGAGCGATATTTGGCGAGAACCTACCGGAAGGGTTGGTCACTGACCTAGAAAGTCTTCCCATCGTCCGGATCGGCAACACTGGGCATTTTGGGTCACGATCTTGCCATTTCATGCTTGACGTCACGCCCTCCCCACCCGCTTTGATTTAAATATGTCGAGAGTCTGATTCATTGGGGCGAGTCGATTCCCACGAATTTGGGAGCAAAAGGCATGAAAACGGACTACGAGTATTTGGTTTTGGGTGGCGGTCCTGCCGGTCTGCAATTGGCGTACTACTTGGAACGCGATGGTCGCGACTACCAGGTGCTGGAGGCTGGTTCCGGCGCCGGTACTTTTTTTGAGACGCTGCCGCGGCGCGGGCTGCTGATATCCATCAACAAGGTCTACACGGGAACCGACGATCCCGAACTGAACTTGCGGCATGATTGGAATTCGCTTCTTACCGATGACCATTCCCACTTGTTCAAGGAATACTCCAAGGAGTACTTCCCAAAAACAGATGCGCTCGTCGAGTACCTGAATGACTTCGTTAGCAAGTTCGACCTCAAAATCCGTCACGACACGCGAGTAGCAACCATTCGGCGGACCGACGCGGGGTACGAATTGCAAACTGAGGATGGAATCACGTTCTCGTGCCGACGACTGATCGTAGCCGCCGGTGTCAGCAAACCTTACGTTCCAGCCATCCCGGGAATTGAGTTAGCCGAGCAATACGAAAGCGTATCGGTGGACCCCGCCGACTTTGTCAACGAACGTGTGCTGATCATCGGAAAAGGCAATTCCGCGTTCGAAACGGCGGACACGCTGATCCCAAGTGCCTCCGTCATTCATCTCGTCAGTCCCTGCCCGATCGATTTTGCATGGAAGACACACTTCGTGGGTGACCTGCGGGCGATCAACAACAACTTGCTGGATACGTATCAACTCAAGTCACAAAATGCTGTTTTGGACGCGGAGACAAGGCAAATCCGCAAGCGATCTGATGGAAGCTTCGCGGTGACGTTCGAGTACAAGCACGCCGAGGGCGAGGTCGAGGAGTTGATCTACGACCGCGTCATCTGTTGCACCGGTTTTCGATTCGATGCGTCCATCTTTGATGAGTCCGCGAAACCGGAACTGGCCGTCTTCGACAAGTTCCCAAGCTTGACGTGCGAATGGGAGTCGACCAACTGTGACGACATGTTCTTCGTTGGCACGCTCATGCAGATGCGGGACTACAAGAAAACAAATTCGGGATTCATCCACGGTTTCCGTTACAACATCGAAGCGTTCAGCAAGATGCTCGGAGAGCGTTTTCACGACGAGCCGTGGCAATCCACCGAAATCCCGTTTGATTCTTCGGTGATCACGGAGCGCTTGTTTTCTCGGATCAACGGTTCGTCTGCCCTCTGGCAGCAGCAGTCGTTCCTGGGAGACTGCTTGGTGGTGAAAGATGACGAGACCGTGGAGTACTACGAAGGGATGCCGGTCGCTTACCTGCAACGACATTCTGTCGACCAAGACAAACGCTGCTTTGTGCTGACGCTGGAATTCGGGACGATGGATCAGGATGTTGATCCATTCCGTGTCAACCGGATTCGGAAAGACAATGTCGAGAAAGCAGCGTCAAGCACTTTTCTGCATCCTGCGATTCGAGAGTATCAGTTCGGCGCAAAGGTATCGGAGCATCACGTTATCGAGGACCTCGAAGCCGTCTGGCAGGAACCAGAACACATCAACCCGCTCATGAAGTACTTTGAGCAGTGCATCCATTCGACTGACAATCATGTCGCCTGGGAGTAGAGGCATCCGCCGCTCTTGGACGTTGTGCGGACCTGGGTGACTGCGGATAAACCAACAGGGGCAAAGTCCAATCTGATTGCAGTACGGGCCGTCCCTAGACTTCACCGGTTGCGACCTGGTAGAGGTTCTTCGAGCACGCCTGAATGGCCGCAAAGAGCGCGGGGTACGGCTGGCCGAATCCATCCAGCAATCCCGAATGCTGACGTGCTTGTTTGCGCGGCACTTGTTGCGTGGCGTCGATCAGACCGCAGTAATGCCAACCCACGAAGTCAGGCCGCTCAAAGGCGCTGAGAAAGAATTCGGCCGTCCATTCGGCGCGTTGTTCGAGACTGTCGGCAACCGGACCGTAGGGACGTGGCATGGTTGGCGTGATCATCGTGAACGCGGAGTCCCCATTCATGAATGGCTTGTCCGTCAGTGTTGACCAACGGTCCAGACCGGGTTGCTGCACTTCGTAGCGACCGTACATCTGGTACATCACGATGTCGGTAAAGCGGCTTGTCACCGGTAGCACGGTGTCGACGGCATCGGTGTTCCCATTCAGTTTGTCGCCAATGAACAGGTGACGGTCGTCATGGCGACGAATCGCGTCGCGGGCGGTTTGGTAGTACTTTTCAACCACGCGTTTTAGGAACACGACGTTGTCACGCGTCTCGCTCGGATTGGACAACTCGGTCCTGGGGCGCCAATTGGATGCGTTTGCTAGCGCATCAAACGAATCAAATCGGGTCCCGTAGGTGCGATTGAAATCCGCGACGTCATCCCGATACAGGTCACGCATGCACGCGACATAGGCCTGTTTTCCGGCTGAAGCAGGGCCCAGGTTTCGTAGGCGGCGGGGCCAGCCGATCCTTGCTTCGCGGCGCGCCCCGCCAATCACATCCGGTCGCTCCCGACAATCCTCTTCGGTGAGGAGAGGACAGTCGGTCATGCTGTAGCCAATCAGAAACGGGTCATCCGGTGCTGCCGCTGCCTTGGCCAACCGATCACAGCGCGCTGCAAATGAACTCGAGAACACATCCAGGAAGTTCTCGTCTGGAACCTCCTTCATCCAGTGTGGGATCTCAACGAATCGGATCGGCCGCATGTAGGGGATGGCCGGACGAGGCTTGTTGATGACGTCCAGGGAATTGTGGACGCCCGCCGTGTTGAAACCCCATTCGCGACAGGTCTCCAGGAACCACGACCTTAGCGCGGGCCTGAAACTCGCGTGGTCGGACAGGTCCGAAACGCCAAGCTTCTCTTGCCAGGCCTCGCGACTATATTCCTGCTGCCAAAGGTCGGGATGTAAGTGGTTGATACCAAAACTCAGAAAGGCATTCCCTTCGGGCGTCACGATCCACCAACGGTCCTCTTTCTCAACGCGAAAGAAGCCGGTGGCTTGAAATTTCTTGACGGTCCAACCTCCGAAGCGATCCGTCGACGGGCTAGGAGCGGCCTGTAGGCCATCTCCGACGACGGACGATCCCGCAACGGCGGCTGCGGCTTCCAAGAATCCGCGTCGGTTGGGTTTGGGGGCGTGCATGGTAGGTGGTTCTCGGTGAGTGTTTCAGTTCACGTTGTCATGTCGTGGTTGCCCGCTTGCGTCTGCTGAAACGAAGCCAGCTTGCGGTATCGATCGTACAGTTGGTGGTAGACCTCACGATGCTCCCGATTCGCG
>JBCCYK010000122.1:0-18729 GCA_039189905.1 Planctomycetota bacterium | reverse complement strand
AGCTCGCGTACGGATCTGTGCGGGGGGCGGCCGATGACGGCCGTCCCTACCGCGATCCTTAAAAAAATCCCACGTCTCCGGCTTTACCCACGATGAAGCCAGATGGCCCCATCAAAAGCTATACGTCACGGATACCGAACCCGTAGCAACGACATGCCAAAGAATACTTCCAACCAACCGCGCCGTATTCCGCAAGTCATGGTTTCCAGCACCTTCACGGATTTGCAGGAGCATCGTGCGGCGCTCATCGACGCCAGCCATGCGCACAAGCTGCATGCGAACGTGATGGAGAATGACTCCGCTCGTCTCATCGATGTCATTGACTCCTCGCTCCAGATGGTGCGTGAAAGCGCGGCTTACATCGGTGTCATCAGTCTAAAGTATGGCCAGACACCTGAGTGTCCGAAGCGCAATCCTGACAAACTGTCCATCACCGAATTGGAGTTCAACGAAGCGCAGAGCCTTGGGCGTCCGATCCTGCTTTTCATCATGGGGGATGAGCATCCGGTGAGAAAGGCTGACATCGAACGAGACTCAGAGAAAGAGAAAAAGTTGGACGCTTTCCGCGAGCGGGCCAAGAAAGCAGCGGCCGATTCAAAAGTGAATCGAGTCTATGCGGTCTTTAACAGCCTCGAAGAGTTCAAAGGCAAACTCAGTTCATCGCTCAGCGAACTTGGCACCCGTCTCGCCTCGGTCGAAGGGACCGAAGATGGCGAAAACTCAATGCCTGCGGACGCCGTTGCCGGCATTCCCAAGCCCCCAGCCTTCTACGCCGAGCCCGACTACATCGGCTCACACAAGTTCGTAGGACGCGCTGCAGAGCTGCAAGTCCTTACCGACTGGGCCGCGCCTGCCGATCCCACGAACCTTCTTCTCTTCGAGGCCATCGGCGGCAATGGCAAGAGCATGCTCACCTGGGAGTGGACGACCAATCCCCGATACGCCCGCGCCGCCCGCCCGGCGGACAAGCCTTGGGCCGGGCGCTTCTGGTATTCGTTTTACGAGCGTGGCGCCATCATGGCCGACTTCTGCCAGCGTGCCCTCGCGTACATGACGGAGCGCCCGCTGGAGGACTTCGCGAAAAATAAAACCGCCGAGCTGAAGGACGTCTTCCTCGCGCAGCTTCATGCCCAGCCCTGGCTGCTCATCCTCGATGGGCTCGAGCGCATCCTCGTCGCCTACCACCGCATTGATGCCGCCGAAGTCCGCGACGAGGAGGCGAGTATCCCCACCGACAAGATCGTGAACCGCAATCCCTGCGACGCCATTCGCGACGAAGACAATGACCTCCTCCGCGCCCTCGCCGCCGCTGCCCCGTCGAAGCTCCTTGTCAGCTCCCGCCTCACCCCGAGCGTCCTGCTGAATCCCTCCGGTCAGCCTATCCCCGGCGCGAAGCGCATCACCCTCCCCGGCCTGCGCCCGCCTGATGCCGAGGCCCTCCTGCGCTCCTGTGGTATTGAGGGGAACAGCGACGCCTTCCAGGCCTACCTTACCACTAACTGCGACAACCACCCGCTCGTCATCGGCATCCTGGGCGGCCTCATCGCGAACTACCTGCCCGCGCGCGGCGACTTCGACACCTGGTCCGCCGCCCGAGATGGCGGAGACGCGCTCGACCTCGCTAATCTCGACCTCATCCAGCGCCGCAACCACATCCTTGAGGCTGCGATCGACAAGCTGCCCGACGCCAGCCGCCAGCTCCTCTCCACCCTCGCTCTGCTGACCGACTCCGTGGACTACGAGACGCTCAAAGCCTTGAACCCTCACCTGCCGCCAGAGCTGGAGGAGGTGGAAAAGCCGAGCCTGCCGGATGAGCGTCTTCACCGAGTTGATAGTAATTGGATGCGCTGGTCGGAAATGTCCGACGAACAGAAAGCCGGGACTCAGAAACAGTACGAAGGCGCCCTCCAGTGCTGGCAGGAGTATGAAAAGGCGGTGCAAGCCCGGCTGGCGTCGGCGGAGTTCCGTGCCGCTCCAAAGAAGCTGGAAGCGACCGTCAAGGACCTGGAGCAGCGCGGTTTGCTGCAGTGGGATGGCCGCACGCGGAAGTATGACCTGCACCCCGTCGTCCGCGGCGTCGCCTCGGGCGCGATGGCGGCGGCGGACCGCGAACGCCACGGCCAGCGCGTGGTGGACCACTTCACCGCCCAGCCCCACCGCCCCTACGAGGAAGCCGAGACGCTCGAGGACGTGAGCAGCGGCCTACACATCGTCCGCGTACTGCTAAAGCTTGGGCACTACCAACAGGCGGCGGATGTCTATGTGGGCGAATTGGACAATGCGGTCGAATTCAACCTCAATGCGTTTGCCGAAACCTTGTCCTTGCTGAAGCCCTTCTTTCCCAACGGTTGGGGCGAACTACCGAAGGGGGTGAGACCCAGCATCAGTTCCTCGCTGGCGAATAGCGCAGCAAACGCCTTGGGCTCTTGCGGTGAACTGGCTGCCGCCCACACCGCTTACGACGCTTGCCTTCGTGCCGACTTAGAAGCCGAAAACTGGAGCTTCACGGCAGTTTCGCTCAGCAATATCTCAGTCAATCTCAGCTCCCAGAATCGGCTCGCCCAAGCGCTCCGGACGGATTCCCTCAACTTAGAGGTCGCTACTTTGAGTGCGAAGACGGAACACATTTTCGGGAGCCGACTCGACCTGTTCGCCGCACAGTCCAGGCTGGGCCAGTGGGAGGAGGCCGCCGCCACCTGGAGCCTTCTCGACCCCATGGGCCGCGTTTGGGACCGCGCCGTGTATCGGCCTGGAATGTCTGAAAAGCTTTACGCCGAGTTTCAATTCTGGCAGGACGGCTTGCAGGAGGCGCACCTGGTCGAGGCCGAGTGCCTTGCGGCCCAGGGCAAAGACCGCACCATTGTCCGCGATCTCCACGGGCTGCGCGGCAACTGGCGGTTCACGCAGGGCGAGTGGGCGCTGGCGGCAGCGAGCTACCAAGAGGCCGTGCGCTTGGCCCGCGAAACCGGATCGGTCATTGATGCCGGGTCCGAGACCGGCCTCGCCCTGGCGAAGCACCACCTCGGCCAGCTCGCCAGCCCCCACGACGAAGCCGAGCGCCTGGCCCAGCTGCGCCACCCCGCGCATCGCCTCCTCGCCCAGCTCTGGCTCGCCCTCGGCGAACCCTCGCAGGCGAAGCACCACGCCCTGGCCGCCTACCATTGGGCCTGGGCCGATGGAAAGCCATATGTGAACCGCTACGAACTCAGCCAGACCACCGAACTGCTCCGGCAGATGAACGTCCCCATCCCCGACCTCCCGCCCTACGACCCCGCCAAGGACGAGAAGCTGCCGTGGGAAGATGAGGTGCGCGCCGCAATCGACAAACTCCGCGCCGAAAAGGAAGCTCGCGAAACGCGAGAAAAACAAGCCGAAACCCAAACGCAGGGATCGGACGATTCACCAGGGTCCAATGCGGTCTCAGGTGAGAGCTGAAGCACTGAACAGCAGGCTTCGTTACGCATCGGGGGTGATCAGGCGAAGGCTTGCGTGTCCGTGTACAGCTCCAGGATTTGGCTCTGCACCTTCACCGCTCGTAACAAGGTCCATAGCTGGTCGGGGTCAAACGTGGTCGGTTGATCTCCTGCCAGGGCGTCAAGCTCCGCCGCAACCGCCGCATGTTGGTCTGTGACCGCTTCCAATCGAAAACGAACGTTCTGCCAGACTCGTTGAAGACTTGATTCAGAATCCCAGTCGCTGGGATCGGGATGCTGGTTGAGAATCAGCACACAGAGTCGAGCCACTTCCACCTGGGGCAGGTCGGGTCTCTGCTCGGCAATACGCCTGGCCAGTTGATCGCAGGACATGAAGGGAAACTGCCGCCAAGGGAGGTTGGGGTGGTCTGCAGGCCAGACAAGGCGTTTGCAACGGAGCATCGCGATCAGGCCGCGTGAGTGGAACCGTCTTGGTTCTCACTCCCTGGAAGCCTAGGTCGCAGAAGCCCGCGGATGGATACAAACCACTAGCTGGCCGAATAGACCGGCTCACCCGCGATCAATGTGTGACGAATCCAACGGTCATCCCAAGAAAAGAGCAGCTGATTGAGGGCGGGAACGGCGCCGTCACGCCACGGAACGTCCGGTCGGATCACCAGGAGATCCGCCGGCTGCTCTTGCGAGAGACGGTCTGTTTCATCGAGTCCCAATGCCAAAGCGTTGCCATGCGTGATCTGCCACCAAGCTTGGGGACAAGTCGGGATGGCATCTCCCAAGGCGGCAGCGGTTTCAATCATGGCACGTGCGACACGCACCATCGAACGTTCGTAGCCCGCACCAACGTCACTGCCGAGCGCGAGACGGACGTTTCGTTCCATCGTCTCGTGGCGATTCATCGCACCGGACCGCAGGAACGAGTTGGCGGTCGGGCAATGCACGACCACGGCGCGTTGTTCCGCCAGCACATCGCGTTCACGATCGGAAAGATGAATCGCGTGACCTAGGAGCGTTTGCGGGGTTATCAAGCCCGCGTTCGCGTACACTTGCACGTAGTCCCGGCCATCGAAATGCTCTCGGACGAACTGGCATTCGGGCAATGTTTCCGACACATGCGTTTGCACAAACGCGTTCTTTTGCTTTGTTAAGCTTCCTGCGGCACTGAGCAAGTCTTCGCTGCAGGAAACGGCGAAACGAGGGGTCACCGCCGCACTCAGTTTCGATCCCGGCGGATAGCTTTCGATCAGCTCCGCCGTGTCTTCGATCTGCTGTGCGATCGGCGTGATCCATTCCTGAGGGCATTCGCGATCCAATAACACGTGACCGATGAGCCCTCGGAGACCACGTCGGGACGCGATCTCCATCGCCCGCCGAGTCGACGCTGCATGCGCCGTTGCGTAGGCAGCGACCATGACCGTTCCATGGGCAAAGAACTGTCCGATCACGCGTTCGGTCATGGCAGCGGCGTGATCCACGTCGGCCCAGCGAGACTCTTCTGGAAAGGTGACTTCATGCAACCACTTCAGCAGCGGCAGGCCATGAGCGCCGATCATATCGAACTGCGGCAGATGAACGTGGGCGTCGATCCAGCCCGGCGCGATGATGCAATCCGCCCCGCCCCAATCGGGATGGGGATGATGTTCACCGAGGATCTGTTCGTCGATGTGGCCGTCGACCAGCTTCAGCGTCCCCGGTTTGAGGGTCATCGCGCCCGATCGGGCTGGATCGATCACCATCAGATCGCCGCTCACCCACTGGACCGTCATGCTTAGGCCGTGGCAAAGAGTCGACGGGGTGGTTCGGCGGAGCCAACGGACGGGCTGTCGATCTGGTCGACAAAACCGTCGCGCGTTCGTTCGCGCCCCATCTCGTGAAGCGTTTCGGAAAATGCCTGCTGTGCCGACGCGTTGGCTCCCGCCAGGAACTCTTGGACTTCTTCGGGGTCCGTGATTTCGCTGACCGCGGACACGGTGCCCGAGGACTGCGCGAGCACGACGACTCGGCGTCCGATTCGAACGAAGGACAGCTTCGTCTTCGCATCCAAGGGAACACCGCCCAAGACATCCACCATTTGGGAATCGACGGTTCGTCGTCCGGCACGACCCCATTTGCGTGAGGCCCAAACCAGCCCCGCGAAAAGACCGAGAACAATCGCGAGTGACGTGGTGACCGTCACGATCGGTGCCGAAGACGACGAAGTGGAACTCTTCTGGTTCGGGTCGGAGGCGACCAAGGGCGTCGCCACGAGATCCCTGGAGACGCTTTGTTCCGTATGGGCATTGCCAAGCGGGGTCGGCGCGGACGACGGTTCATTCAAGCGAATGGAGGCGCGCTCAACGACGTTGACTGGGATGGGTGCTGCGACGGACGGGTTCGGCCCAAGTGGAGTGACGGCCGACTGAGCCAACACCGAATTTGCCGCCATCAAGCCGAGGCACATCGCTCCGAGGGACAAACAAGTCTTTGAGTGACTGCTGTTCGTTCGGGTAGCCATGGTTTGCGTTGCGATGGGACGCTTGGACTCGGTCATGCGACGGCTTCGACCAATTCAGTGACGCGGATACAAAAGTTGTCATTCATCACGAGCACTTCGCCACGCGCGATCAGCCGACCGTTCACGAAGACGTCGACGGGGTCGCCTGCAAGTTTGTCGAGGGCCACCACGGATCCCGAGCGTAAACGCAGCACCTCTTCGAGTTTCATTTGGGTTCGACCGAGTTCGACTCGCAAGTCGAGTTCCACTTCGCCCAGCAGCGAGACGTCCGCCCCCTCGTCGAACTCCTCACCGGCACCCAGTTCGGTCAGATTGAACTGCTCGGGTTCGTCGGACACAGGCGGTTCGGCCACACCGGCGGCTTGATCAATCGAGGAGCTTGCCTGATTCAGCAGTGCTTCGATATCGTCCGGGCTGAGCTGCTCATTCCCATCTGAATCACCCATTGGGCTCCCTCCGACGTCCGGTGTGTTTCGCGTTCCTCCGGCGGGCAAGAACACGTGCTTGACGAACCCTTTCGAGACTCCTTCTCGTTGTTTCCGTCAACTCAGCGAAATGCCAAGCCAATCATTCCGGAATCAGCTGGTAGTCGTGAAACCCGATTCCAAGCAACATGTCTTCGCTCAGCAAGTGGTTACATGTCGTCAAAATCATGCGTTGCAGCAAGCCCAATTGGTTGTCTTGAAGCTCTTCCAGGTCGCTATTGCGGATTTTCATCCGGATTGCGTGCCGAATTCGGCCTTCCTTCTCCGTAAACTCTTCCGTCATCAGATCCTGGTTTTTGTTTCGAATCAGCCCGTAAAGGCGAATCTCGACGCGATAGGACTGCTGCGTGCCCGCTGGAGTGAAGGTTTCGCCAAAGGAGCCCAGCTGAAACTCGACCTCTTTGTTCTCGTCAGAAGCTTCTGCCAAAGCCTCTTCGGCCCCTTCTTGAACCGATTGGATCAACTGCTGCTCGGCCAGGGCGCTCACCTGTTCCGCACTGGGAACCATGAAGAAAAAGAGCGCGGTCTCCAGAAGCACAATGGCTCCCACGAACCCAACGACCATGCCGGTCTTGCCACCTTGCTTGGGCGCGTCGTCGGCGGGAACTTCGTTTTCATCTGGTTTTGTTTCGTCAGCCATGGTTGCCACTCACTGTTCGTGAACCCATCAACGTCGTGAATCACCGACCGAGGTGTCCGTGTCTGAGGTACCGCGGGGGTCCACCAGCGTTTCATCGAGCAAGAAGACCTCGACCCGGCTGTCCTGACCCAGCTTGCCCGCTTTTCGGTCCCGGTCCATCGGCTCCGAGGCATCCGCCGACGAAATTCGAAATCGGTCCGTCGACAAGCCTTCCTCTTTCACGAGAAAGCGACGGACGGCGCCCGCTCGCTTCACCGCCAACAGCATGGCCTGATCGGTCCCGGCCGTACGCGCCGCGTACTGCGCCGAAACGTGGCCGCGCAGTTCGATCCGCTGCGGTTTCCCTCGCAGCCGTCCCGCCAGCGACTTCAGAACCGCCATCGCATCAGCATCGACCGCGTCGGAACCAATGTCAAAGAACACGACGCTTCCCACGGCGGTCTTTTGACCGGGCCGGACGATACGCACCATCTGTTCTTCGCCAATCGGAGCTTTCTCGGGCACGCCCCCCTTCGCGATGTCCTTCTTCTTGGCACGACCCTGCGTGGACAAGACGGAGAACTGCATGGTTCGCGGCTTCGCTTCGCCTGGCGTCAAGGCATCCAGGGTTTTCTGATAGCCAAACTGGCGCTGCATGGAATCCACGAGCGCTTGGTACGTTTCTTCCTCTTTGATTTCGCTCAGCGAGACCAACATGATGAAGAACGTCAGCAGGAGACTCATCATGTCGCCAAAGGTCACAACCCACTCGGGGATGCCCATTTCTTCGGGTTCGTCATCCATCACGCCGCCTCACGTTGTTTGGCGGGAAGATAGGTTTGCAACTTCTGGTCGATCGCGCGCGGGCTCTCACCGTTCTGAATGGCCAGCACACCCCGAATCGCAATCTCCATGGTCATCTGTTCGTTGCGGCTCATCAGCCCCAGCTTCTCAGCGAAGGGCGAGAAGAACACGTTCGCGACGATGGCCCCATAAAGCGTTGTGATCAACGCCACCGCCATCCCCGCACCAATCCCGGATGGATCGGACATGTCTTGGAGCATCATGATCAGTCCCATCAGCGTCCCGATCATCCCGTAAGCGGGTGCGAATCGACCCAGCTGGTCCATGATCGATTTTCCTTCACGGTGGCGGGATACCATCCCGACGACTTCCGTGCGAAGCACCTCTTCGACGATTTCCGGCGTGCTGCCATCGACCGCCATCTGAAGCCCCGCCTTCACCAAAGGGTTGTCGATTTCGCCGATCTTGGATTCCAATGCCAACAGACCGTCCCGACGTGCCGTCTCGGCCAATTCCACAATCTTCTTGATGAGCGCCAGACGGTCTTCGTTCTTATTCAGGAACACCTTCATGGTGATTCCCGGACTCTTCAGAATGCTTCCAAGCGGAAAGCAAATCAAAGCCGCCGCGAACGCCCCTCCGATCACCACCAGACCGGATGGGATATCGATGAACGCGCTGAAGGGTGCCGTTCCCAACATGATCGAGCCGATGATCAGCCCGAGAGCCATGATCAATCCGATAAGACTGGCGATATCCATGATGGCTTAGCTAGGCAGGGTCGATGGCGGTGCAGGGATGAAGTGTTTCCGTTGTTGGTAGGCAACTGAGCGATCAGCAACCTCGTCCATCGATTCTGAAACCACCAGTCGCTCTCCGGTCGTCAACGTGACGAAGGTATCGCCACGCCGTTCGACATAGCGGATCAATTCCGCGTTCAGGATGAACGGTTCCCCGTCGAGGCGAGTCAGCTTGATCACGACACGATTCGCTGCGCGAATGACCTGCGAGTTGGTTAACAAGGGAGACAGAATGCGTGGAACATTCGCCCAACCCTAGGTCGCAGTTGGTGAACAAGCCGTGAAATCCGGGCGGAAGGCCCCCACGATGCGGCGCTGTTTAACGCAAGCATTCCGTGCAATCGCGCTGACAGGCATGATCCGCAGACCCCACCAACGAAGAGCGGACGAGCCTCCCTTGGAAGCCCGTCCGCGCTGAATTTCAGATGGGTGCGCTCAATGGCACCAATCAAAGGGTCTGACCGCTTACTTGGCCAGTTCCGCCTCGATCGCCGCGATGAACGATTCGTCATACGGTTTGGTCCGTGGGCTGTAGCGACCGGCGACCTTGCCGTCGCGACCGATCAGGAACTTTTCAAAGTTCCAACTGATGCGGCCCGCGCCCTCGGGGTCGGTGTCGACCTCTTTCAGGTACTTGTACAGCGGTGCGACGTCTCCGTCATTCACCACGATCTTGCTGAACATGGGGAACGTGACGTCATACTTGGTGCTGCAGAACTGCTTGATCTCCGAGTCACTCCCTGGCTCCTGACCCGCAAATTCGTTGCAGGGGAAGCCCAGCACGACCAAGCCCTTGTCGGAGTACTTCTCGTAGAGATCCTGCAGCCCCGCGTACTGAGGCGTCAGGCCGCAACGGCTCGCCACGTTCACGATCACGACGACGTTGCCTTCATAGTCGTGCAGATCAACGGTTTCTCCGTCGATATTCTTCATCTTGAATTCGAGGGCACAATCGTTGTCGGCGGAAGCGGAACCCATCAGAAATCCGAAGGCGAGGGTGAGTAGGAAGGCGTGTCGAAGCATCGAGAGCGATCTCCAAGGTATGGGGCGGGGAGGGGGCAAGCAAAGACCGGCGAAGCCAGCTTGAGTTCGCATTGTAGGTGGCTTGCAAGGCTGGTTCAGCAAGCGTCCAAGTAGCGGTTGACGATGTTCTCGAGCAACTCCTGCCGTCCGCTCGCATTGGGCGCGGCGTCGCCCTTTTCGAGCATGATGGTTTCCAACTCGGCCAGCGACGCCTGGCCGGATTCGATCTTCTTGCCGAGGTCGCTGTCCCAACTGCC
This sequence comes from Planctomycetota bacterium, assembly GCA_039189905.1. Classification (GTDB taxonomy): domain Bacteria; phylum Planctomycetota; class Planctomycetia; order Pirellulales; family Pirellulaceae; genus Rhodopirellula. The sequence goes on along the minus strand of JBCCYK010000122.1, from coordinate 8,816 downwards.
GTAGCGGTCGGCCAGCAGCTTGCTCAGCGCGCCGTCTTCCATGATCTTGGCAGCGACCTTCAAACCTTTGGCGAACGCATCCATGCTGCCGATGTGGGCGTAGAACAAATCAAGGGGTTCAAAGCTCTCGCGACGCACCTTCGCATCAAAGTTCACACCGCCGGGTGCCAGGCCATACTGCAACAGCACCAGCATGATCTGAGTGGTCAAATAGTAGTTGGTCGCGAATTGGTCCGTGTCCCACCCTAGGAGCAGATCGCCTGTGTTGGCATCAATGGATCCAAGCGCGCCCTGCATGCCGGCATACTCGAGCTCATGCATCACTTCGTGACCGGCCAGCGTCGCATGGTTGGTTTCGATGTTGAGCTTGAAATGATCCAGCAAGTCATACGTCCGGAGGAAATTCAAACACGCGGCCGCATCGGAATCGTACTGATGTTTCGTGGGCTCCTTGGGCTTGGGTTCGATCAAGAATTGCCCGGTGAAGCCGATCTCCTTCGCGTAGTCGACGGCCATGTGGAAGAACTGCCCAAGATGATCCAGCTCCCGTTTCATGTCGGTGTTGTAGAGGCACTGGTAGCCCTCGCGACCGCCCCAGAAAACATAGTTCTCGCCACCCAGTTCCTTGGTCACCTCCAACGCCTTCTTCACCTGGGACGCAGCGTAGGCATAGACCTCCACGTTGCAGGTCGTCGCGGCCCCGTGCATGAACCGGGGGTTCGAAAACATGTTGGCCGTGCCCCACAAGAGTTTGACGCCCGTCCGTGATTGCTCTTCTTTCAAAACGGCGGCGACCGCGTCCAAGTTCTGGTTGGATTCCCGGAGAGAACCGCCTTCGGGTGCCACATCACGATCGTGGAACGCGTAGAACGGCGCGTTCAACTTTTCAAAGAACTCAAAGGCGGCGCGCGCTCGATTGCACGCGTTCTCGACGGACTCGGTCCCATCATCCCAAGGACGTTGCATCGTGCCGCCGCCGAAGGGATCGCTTCCCGTGCCACGAAACGTGTGCCAGTACACGACGGTAAAGCGCAGGTGATCCTTCATGGTCTTGCCGGCAACCACTTCGTCGGGGTTGTACCAGCGGAAAGCCAAAGGGTTGTCGGAGCCGGGCCCTTCGTACTGGATCTTGGAAACTTCGGGGAATGCAGTCACTTTACGATTTCCTTTGAATGACGTATTTATTTTACAAGACGGCCAGCCAAGGGCATGACGAGCATGCAGAGGACGGTCCGGGAGCCCTGCTTTCGCAACGCCGCATTTTGGGGTCGCTTAGCCGGTGATACAACCCCGCAGCGTAAGGATTCTGGTGACCGGGTCTGCCGAACTCCAGTAGATCTTCCGCAAAACAACGTAAGAATTTCACATGTCGTTCGACGCGCCAGCCCCAACCGAATCGCCCTCCAGACGCTCGGTCGCCCTGCTGATCGAAACCTCCAATGGCTACTCTCGCGGTCTCTTGGAGGGCATCATCGCCTACGCCAAGCATCACGGTCATTGGTCAATCCAGCTGAACGAACAGGAGCAGGGGGCGCCGCCGCCTCAGTGGCTGCGATCCTGGAAAGGCGATGGAATCATCGCGCGGATCGAAACGGACGCGATTGGTCGCGCGCTCCAAGCGTTGTCGCTACCCATCGTCGATCTCAGTGCAGCTCGCCATCTGCGCGGCATCCCCTGGGCCGACACGCAAGACAAAGCGATCTCGCAATTGGCCGTCGAGCACTTTCGCGAGCGCGGGTTTGACCGCTTGTGCTATTGCGGTGACGCGGGTTTCGCGTGGTCGCAAGCACGCTGCCGACACTTTCGTGAATTTGCCTTGCAGGCCGGCGCCAGTTTCTTTGAACACCAAAGCGTGCATCGTTACGATCCCGGATTCCGATGGGATGGTCACCGACGCGCGATCGCGGGCTGGCTGAAGACCCTACCGCGTCCCGCCGCCATCATGGGATGCAACGACTTTCAAGCGATGGCCCTGCTGGATGTTTGTCGTGACCTGGGAATCCTGGTTCCGGAAGAGATGGCTGTGATCGGCGTTGATAACGATCGCCTGATCTGTGAGCTCAGCGAGCCGAGCCTCACCAGCATCATCCCGGACACCTATGGGACCGGGTATGAAGCCGCCGAACTGCTGGACAGGATGATGAACGGCGATGTCATTGCGACCGATGAACCACTTCTCACGCAACCCAAAGGGGTTTGCACGCGCGAATCCACGGACACCGTGGCGATCGCGGACCTGGAGATTTCGCGCGCCCTCAGTTACATCCGCCGCAACGCGCTCGCCAACATTCGTGTCAACGACATCCTGAAACACAGCACGTTGTCTCGCCGCGCACTCGAGCATCGGTTCTCGAAATGCGTCGGGCATACGCCGCACGAAGAAATCACTCGGGTTCGGATCTCTCGGATCAAGTCGATGTTGGCCCATTCGCGACTCACCGTGCAAGAGATCGCGACTCGAGCGGGTTATGAACACCCCGAGTACATGGCAGCCGCATTCAAGAAAGCCACCGGAATGACGCCGACCCAGTACCGCCAACAGCAGCAAAGCGACGACTCGCAGGCCCCGGCCGCCAACGAGTCGTGAAGCGAGGCGACAAACGGCGATGACGCCAAACGGTTCCAGATAAGCTGCGGAGGGACTCAACTTCGGCTATGTCATTGACGGCGGTTTTACAGTGCACTACTGGGAACGTGCCGTGGCGCTTGCCGCAGGTGATGGGCTCCACATTGCTGGTGGCGAACTCAATACACACAAAGCAGTGGTGGACCGCACAGTGTTGCTTTTCCTGGTCGAACCAAACGCAGTCGGATCACAAACAACGCTTCGAAATGGGATCGTGCCCGGCACGCCTCCGTTTCAAGGCCTTGGTTGAAGAATGCCGGTTGAAGCAGTGCAACAGCGCTGGTGCGGAAAAAAGTTTGCTTTGCCGCATTTAGTTAAGGGCGGCTCGTACACGGATACGTTGGACGCCAAGTCGTTTCTCCGACGGGTTTGGGCCGATGCGCTCGGCTGTGTACGGTTCGAGCCTCGGGTGCACATGGCGCTTCTTGACTCCCAATCAGCACGTGGGCTGTTGGAAAACGGGCTTGTCGTCACGGCGAATGAAGCCCAACAGCATCGGGTCGACGTGCTGCTACGTCTGTTGGCTTCCTAAGACGGCGTTCGCGCACTCTGGTGGTCCGTCCACATTTGATTCTAGGGCTGCGGTCATCGTAGCTCGGCTCTCCGAGCCGAGACCTCACGGCTCGGAGAGCCGTGCTACTGAAAGACCAACCCTAAATTTAAATGTGGATGAAGCACTAGGTTGCATGAACAAGCTCGCCTACAGCCACGGGAGCAATTCGGAAGCGTCTTGAAGCGCGCCTTAGGGCAGCCAGTGAACGCGTTAAGGAAGGCGACTTGGTGGACCATCCCAACGAGAAAGAGCAACCCCGCGGTCCCGCAAGGCGGAGCGTCTCGCTCGAATCATTGTGAGGCCGAAGTTCGCGGGGCATAGAGCGCTTTTCAAGCACGCGAACCGCTGCCACGTGCCATTGTTTGCACGAACGGATGCAGCCGCATGAGGCTGATTGGGGCGCAAAACAAACGCCGGTTTCCGTGCCGACTCGTTTGCAACGAGATGTGGATTGGCACGCGAAAACACCTCAGGAGGGGTGTTCCGCGTCCGTCTCGGCTGGCTTTCGGATCTCCGAGGCCAAACAACCAGGCAATCCGGCATTTTCTGCCCAAATTGTTGCACACCGCCTCTGGGGGAGATAAAACCACCAGGGACAACCACTAGGGGAACTCATCTCACCCACGAAGCGGGCAACGCAATGAAGCGAGACTCTAAGCGGCGGCAGGTTCTTTCTCGTAGGCTTCGAAACGCCAATTCAAGCAGGAGTAAGCGCAAAAATCGCACCGCGTTGGTGCAAAAGCTTGAGGATAGGCTTGTCCTCGATTGTGGCGCCTTTGTTCGTTACACCCAGCAAGAAACGTCGGACAGCGTCGGAGACACAATCAATTCGGCTCAAATAACTAACCTTAATCCGGGCAGGGAAACGCTCCTTCGAGGCAACATCGGTAAGTCAACCGACCATTACCGTCACGGATGCTTAGGCAGAGTCCACTTCGACACAACCTCCACGATCGTCGATCGAGACATTTACGAGGTCCACCTACAAGGCGGTCAACGACTCTCAATTGACATCGATTCCCGCTATCATGACGCGGCTGGGCTTTTTCATGACACGCTCCGTTTGCATGGCCTGTCAGGTTCACCAACAAGTGATACTTTGCTGCAAGTCTTCAATGTCGGCGGCGAAGAACTCTTTCGCAACAATGATGGTACTGCGCCAAACGATTTCCCTGGATCAAAAGGAGACTCATTCCTCAGCTTTGTGGCACCTGCGACAGGGCGTTACTTCGTAGCCATAAGCCCCGCAACGCTTGAAGATTCGATTAAAAGTGTCGAACAGCCAAGTCCGCCTAACCCGGCCCTTCGGTTCGATCCATCGGCCTACGTGATCGACGCTTCCATAGATGTGCCGTTTGATTACCACCTATATCTAAACGTCAGCCACGCTGGCCTAGCGTCTGGTTCAAGCAGCTCATCATTGGAATCATTCTTCAAACCGACATCAACAGAGGATCGCCTGTATGTAAGTGGTGGCTCGGCCACCGAGGGTGACTCGGTGGCGTTTCAGGTTCGCTTGAACGAATCGACGGGAGAATCTAAACACCGTCCCGAGACGATCTCAGTTGCTTACTCAACCGCCGATTGGGATACAACGGAACACGTTGACTACGAATCCTCCGAAGGTTGGATTCACTTCCCTCCGGGCACGTCAACACAGACCGTTTTTGTTCAGACACATGAAGATTGGACGCCTGAGCTCGGAGAAAAGTTCTTTCTAGAAATAGACGCACCTTGGGGCGAATCAACCAAGGCCGCTGGACAGATCTTTGAAACAGAAAGTGCCTTTACCGACATCTCTGTTCAAGACGTGGAAGTCCTTGAGGGCGACACAGCAAGATTCGAGATTCGCATCGCTAGCGGCATGGTGCGCGAACAACCCTTCCAACTGACCTACGAAACAAGGCCTCTGACAGCCACGGACGCCGACTATGAACCGCAGACAGGCTCCATCACCATCACGCCGTGGGATCTGAGCGTGACGATTGATGTTCCAACAACGGCGGATTGGTTGCTAGAACCGTTTGAATCCTTCGTGCTCCACGCCGTCAACCAGGAGACGGGCCAACGCGTCGTTGGCGAAGGTGTCATTCGCGAGAACGAAGCGAACATTCCCAAGGTCACGTTCGACAACCCACTTGGCGTCCCTCAGGTGCGTCGCCATGTCACCGAGGGATCGACGGCAACACTCGATGTCGTCCTCGATCGGCCACTCGATGTGGCCATCAACGTGCCGTACCACACCGTGGGTGGATGGGGAATCGACTATGACCCGTACCAGGGCCACCTGTTCTCAGGAGTGTTGACATTCGCGCCGGGCGAAACGCGAAAGTCCATTGAGTACGAAGTTCCCAAGGACTTTGCTCTCGAGCTCACGCACTATCACTTCGTCCAGCTCACGACACCCTGGGGATCCTACGATGAGGCGACCCTTGTCATTCTTGATGAACAGCTCCCGACTTTAGAAGTATCCGATGTCACGGTCGCGGGCGGTGGCGAAGCCGTCTTCACAATCGAGATCGCTGCGGCATTGGATCGAGAGTTCACAGTCGATTACTGGACCGAGGAGGGGAGTGGCTGGCAGTTTGAGGAAACAGGGGACTCCGTCACCTTCCTTCCAGGAGAAACCACAAAGCAGGTTGTCGTTCAGACTCTCGATGGTGGCTACGGAGGTGGTGGCTACGGAGGTGGTGGCTACGGAGGTGGTGGCTACGGAGGTGGTGGCTACGGAGGTGGTGGCTACGGAGGTGGTGGCTACGGAGGTGGAGGCTACGGAGGTGGAGGCTACGGAGGTGGAGGCTACGGGGGTGGAGGCTACGCGGGCATTGGCAACACGGACTTTTTTTTCACCGCTCAGTCACCTTGGGGCCACTATGACCGCGCTCGCGCGATCGTCACAAATCCCGGTTCCAACGGCGTAACGACCGGTTCAATTCTTGCCCAAGATGATTCCTTCGACGTCTCGCTTTATGGAAACGCCTACGGTTTTGGCGAAGAAGAACTCTATGGCTTCTCGGGGAGCGTGCTGGGCAATGACTTCTACGTTGGCGGCTATGGACCTGGTGCCTTTCGCGCCGCCATCGTCGACGGCCCAGAGCACGGGCGGCTTCAATTCTTCGATGATGGCGGCTTCCACTACTTTCCGCAGACGAGCGCACTGGAAAGTGGAGACTCCTTCACTTACACGGTGACCGACGGCAACGTTTCGAGTGGCGTGGCATCCGTCACGTTCGACGTTTACGACACGCCTCCTGAAAGCACAGAAACGGAGTCCATTTATGGCCCCGGAGAAATCAACACACTGCTCGGACAAGACTTTGACGGCGCTGTCTCGTCCCTTGGGTTTGATCCAGACGGCACGCCACTGATCGCGAACGCATACACGCAGACCTGGGACGGTGGTGTGGACCTCACTCATTATGAGGTCTTTGAAAGCGGTTGGATAGTATTTAACGATCTCGACACCCTCTTCCAGAGAGGCGGTGATCCGATATCCGAAATCACGTACACGGTTAGAGACCTCGTTGGCCAGAGTGCAACCCGAACCCACATCCTGACGAAGCACGACGATGGCGACGGCGACAGCAATGTAGAACCTGAGTTACAATTAGACGAATACACGGTCATCTACAACGCTAGTGACTATAGCGAGAAATGGAACGATCTAGGAAGTGTCCTGTGGAATGACACGGATGGGGACAGTGACTTACTCTTGGCGTATGGCGCCACATGGGATGCGGATGCTAGCCAGCTTCCACTCGACCCGGTGAGTCACAATGCAGGCGACGCACACCCTGGATTCTCGGAAGTTGATGCGCACGAATGGTTTTCAGATGGAGGAGCTCGATCCTTCAGGACCTCAATGGGTGGGTCAGTCACGATCGGACGGGATGGCTATGCTTCATACAAGCCTCGGTCAAAGTTTGCGGGAACGGACAGCTTCCGTTATTACGTGTCCGACGGTCATGGAGAACTGACTCTCGGCTTAGCAGTAGTCACTGTGGCCACTCCAGGCTGGCTTCAAGTACGAGATGACAAGTGGGAAGAACCCTGTGTTGACTGCATCGTTACTCCTGGATTTAACGAGTTCACTCATGATTCCCAAGACACAGATGTGTTCTCCGGAACTTCTGACCCAGTGCACCATTTCATGGCTTGGAACGACCACAGCCTCGTATCACGGAGTTACCGATATCGGTCCCACCGAGAACGAAACATCTTCGACGCAACGCTAAGAGTCGATGGCATTGGCGTACTGCACAACGACACCTCCCCGAATGGGATGGTTTACGAGGCTACGGCCTCGGCTTGCAACCACAATGGTGTCGTGGATATGAATCCGGATGGCAGCTTCACCTTTTGGGCGGAGCCAGGTTTCACAGGCTTCTACACTTTCCAATACGAAGCGTCAGATGGGTTTCGTACGGGCTCCGGAACTGTAACGATTGAAGTACACGGAGCAGAGCTGGAAACCGAATACTCGGCAAATCACTACGCATTCGACGAGGGCATCCACAGCACACATCGGTTTTCAGGCATCGGATTCGTCGAAGAATATCTGGGCGATTTCTGTTACATTCCTGATCTTGATTACATAACAGGTCATGCGGAACTCCTAGGGAACAGCACCGGTCCACAACCTGACGGCATACCACAAAATTTTTTGGCGTACGTCCGAACCGAATCGGCGGTGTTTCTGGGCGAGTCCGAGCTCACATTTCCTTGGCTTGAGTCGGATCCTTGGCTTGAGTCGAACAAATATTTTGTGGTCAACTCAATACCGCACCAAGATGGTGACAACATCCTGCCACCTGAACTCAGGACTATCCGATACGATCGTGCCAGAGAAGCACTGGTGTTTGAATCCCACGGTGTCGGCGTAGACGGAGTTCGGCGTTCTCGATATGAATCGACGATCAACGGGTACCAGGAAAGTTTGCTTACATCTCCGATTCGAATCAGTGACGGACGAATTTTCGTGGGCAGCCACGTCACGTATGTAGTGCGAGGCTTGAACGGAGATGGCGGCACGCGTCAACTTGAGATTTATGATTCCAATGATCTGTTTCTGTATGACGTCGACAATGACTCGTTCCAAAGAGGGGCGATCCCATTGGCGGAAGGGCATGTCGGATATAGCAATTCGAAACCAGCTGAGGCATTTAGCTCTTGGTACACTGACACGGAAGACCTGTTCATCAAGAAAAACACTGAGTCGCTAGCCATCTACGGTAAACCACCGACGGCCACTGTTCATTGGGGCGATGGTCAGTCCACAGATATTCAATTTGACGTAGTTGATCAATATTGGGCTATAGGTGAGATCCATTTCGAGCTTCGACCCTTCATAGCTTACCCGGTTTTTACCAATTCTCCTGTTCACTTTTACGGGCTTCCGAACGGTCCGTGGGGCTACTCCTATCCGGATAGCAACGACATCATTCGTTCCGCTCCGAGAGCTGAAGGCTATTTTTCTTTTGAGGCTGGTCATGCCTATTCAAGTCGCATGCCGCATCTCCAATTTGGTCAGTTTCCAATCAGCGTGGAGGTGAATAGCAATTGGCTCAATCTGACTACAGAGACCATGTACCCCACCTTCGCAGATGTTAGTCACTCTGTGTTGAAGGTAACTGGTGT
>JBCCYK010000121.1:0-18819 GCA_039189905.1 Planctomycetota bacterium | reverse complement strand
TTTCAGGCAAAGATCTGGGGCCGGTAGTCGAACAAATTGAGTCGAATAACTAAGCTGTCGGAACTCTTATTCAGCTCTTCTCATTCGACGCGTCGGTACCATGCCATTCATCGAGTTGACAGGCAAAACCCTTCTGGATGTGATCAACGAAGGGGAAATCGATATGGGTGAGTTGCACAAGGCGGGCGTGCGCGGTGACTCGATCTTACGCATCAATCAATTTGGCGAAATCGAACTGCGGGCCAACACAGGCTGGGTGATGGTTGGCGGACTGATTGGCAATTTTGAGGAACGCCTACGCGAAATCACCAAGCTGGATTGGGTCTAGGCAATCCTATTTGGCTTGTCGGTTGATGGGTTCGTCCACCACCATCGCTGCCGGAAAGTTCGCGGAATCATTGCCGCCCTTGTCATCCCAGCGTTTGTTCTGTGAGTTGCCTGCGGGTTGGTTCATCGGGATATCCATGCCACCCGCCTCGCCCAACAAGCGATAGAGCTCGTTCTCCATTTCCTTGGCAACGGACTTGTAGCCGGGTTGGTGGATCAGGTTCTTGACTTCCTCCGGATCCGATGTGAGATCATAGAGTTCGTCGGTGTCCCAAAGCCCGTAGTACGTGATGTATTTGAAACGATTGCCACGTAGCGCGAACTGGGTGGGCGTCTGTGGGAAGTTCTTTTCCCAGTAGTAAACGTACAGGAAATAGTCCCTCCAAGCCTGCTCACGATCGTTGGGGAGGTCGAGGAAGCTTTGTCCGTCCATGTACGCCGGGGCTTCCAGTCCGGCGGCATGCAGGATGGTGGGGCCGACGTCGATGTTGCCGATGACGTTTTCAATCGGCTTACCGCCCGCAAAGAGGTCCGGACACTGCATCATCATGGGTACACGCATCGATGCTTCATAGGCGACCCGTTTGTCAATCAAGCCGTGCTCGCCCCACATAAAACCGTTGTCACCCATGTAGATGACAAGCGTCTCGTCATGGATGCCCATGCTCTTGAGCTGCTCGAGAACCCGCCCCACGCTGTCATCAACAGCAAGAAGGGATTCGCAGTAGCGTCGGTAGAGGTAGTCGAGCCCTTTGTCAGAGTGGTAAGAAAAATCGATGCCATGCCAACTGTTGCGTTGGTCCCGCACCCAGCGTGGCGTGTTGTTTTCCGCTGAGAGCTCTTTTCCTGTTGGCAGGAAGCTCAGATCGGCATCCGCGTAACGCCCTTCGTGGCGTTCCGCTGGCGTGAAATTCGCGTGGACAGCTTTGTGTGACAGATAAAGGAAGAACGGCTCATCGCTCGACTGCTCTTTCAGCCAATCGATCGCATAATCCGTCAACTCGTCGGTGATATATCCCTTCTGAGGAACACGTTCACCATTGACATTGAGTGTGTACTTGGGGCCCGGGGGCAAGTAATTGCCTTGGCCACGAAAACTGACCCAATGATCAAAACCCGGGCGGGGATCATCGTGATGACCACCCATGTGCCATTTGCCAATGAAGGCGGTGTTGTATCCCGCACGTTTCAGATATTGCGGGAAGAACAGGGTTCCATCCGGAACCATCCGGTTGTTGTCGATCACGCGATGCTTGTGCGTGTAGAGCCCCGTCAAGATTGAAGCGCGGCTGGGCGAGCAGAGGCTGGTGGTCACAAACGCGTTTTGAAGATGAACCCCGTTGCTGGCCAGCGAATCCAAGTGGGGCGTTTCGACGAACGGGTGGCCGCAAAATCCCATCGCGTCATAGCGATGGTCATCGGTCAGCACAAAGACCACGTTCCGCGGTTGTGCGCCCTGACGCTTGGGGGTCTCAGGGAGCTCTTCGCCGACGGATGTCGCTAGAAGACCGCTCGAAAGGCTTAAGAGACAGGCCGCGAAAAACGAGATGATGTGAAAACGAAGTTGACGGATTTCCATAGAACGTTCGATGTTGACGGGTCGGGCGCGCTCAGGCGATCGGAAACGCCCCAGTGTAACTGGCGAGTTCACACGCTCACAGCAAAGGGTTTGTCAAGTTCCAACATCTTCGCCAGAAACCGACTTGACGATTACCGACACGGTGTATTAAATAACCAGTACACCAGTGAAGTGTGCCGTGGGTTTTGAATCCACGGCGTGTTCCTGGCTCCCTCTGAAAGGAAGTCGAAGCCTGTTCAGTTTCAGACGGAGCCTGCCGACCGAAAGGGAGAGGCTTCCATGTTCTTTGCGGTGGACCCGGGAAACGGTGTCCCGATCTACGACCAGATCGTTCGCCAGGTCAAATATGCGATCGCGCAGCGGACTCTCAGGAGCGGGCAACTGCTTCCCAGCGTTCGGCAACTGTCGACGCAGTTGGCAATCAACCCGAACACGGTCGCGAGGGCTTTCCAGCAGCTGCAGGCGGAGGGGATCATCGAGACCCTTCGGGGGCGCGGCGTGGTGGTTTGCTCTGGCGCCGCCGAGGTTTGTCGACGCGATAGCAAGTCGCACCTTGCCACGCGGCTGGAGGCAACGCTGACCGAAGCGATTCAAGGTGGCATGACGCCTGATGAGATTCGTAAGTCGGTCGACAAGACACTGCATCGCTTGCAGAAAACGGTTGCCCCCGCAGGGCAGGCGAGCCCCGATCATTCACCCACTTCCTCCGGTGCAACCGGTAAACCTTCGTAAGGGGAGAAGCCACTGTGAGCGAATCCGATTCCACCGAAGCCGTGTTGTCCACCCGCGCATTGACGATGCGTTTCAAACGCTGCAATGCCTTGTTGGGCGTCGATCTCGACATCCAGCCCGGCACCGTGTTCGCCTTGCTGGGCGAAAACGGCGCGGGCAAAACCACCTTGATTCGAATTCTAACGGGCTACCAGGAACCAACGTCCGGTTCCGCCCGGGTCTGTGGGATGGATCCTCGGGTCGATCGATTGTCGGTCCGTCAATCGATCGGCTATGTCTCCGACGCTCCGGCCCTGTATGACTGGATGCGCGTTGATGAGATCGGGGCCTTTGCCGCCTCGTTCTATCCACCGGGTTTTCAAGACGCGTACCTTGCGTCGGTGCAGCGGTACGGGTTGCCCCTGGACCGAAAGATCAAACACCTCTCCAAGGGTCAGCGAGCCAAGGTCGCCTTGTCGCTGTCCGTGGCCCATGATCCGATGCTATTGATCTTGGATGAGCCGACTTCGGGCTTGGATCCCGTTGTGCGACGCGAGTTCCTGGAGAGCATGATCGATCGCGTGGCGACGGGACGGACCGTGTTCTTGAGCTCCCACCAGATCGGTGAAGTCGAACGCGTTGCCGATCGCGTGGCGATTCTGCACCAAGGAAAGTTGAAGTTGGATGGCCCGCTGGCGGAAATCAAACAGGCGATCACGCAGATCACCACCGATGTCGATGATCCGCTGACGTCCCTGCCCATGCCGCGCGACGCGGGTGAGATCTTGGCCGAGCAAACATCCGGTCGACAACGTCGTGTCATCCTCCGGAACCCGGACCCCGCCTACTGTGCGGCCTTGCAAGAACATGACAACGTTCAATCGTTGGCGGTACGAACATTGTCGCTTGAAGAGATCTTCGTGGTGTGCACGCGTGGCATGCCTGCGGACGGTTTCGCAGGATCGACGGCCTTGCAGGCGGAGCAATCTCGGTCACCAGCAGGAGCCGAGGCTCCTCCCCATGAAGAAACGGACCGCGCGCTTGAGACGGATCATGCACTGACGGAGGGAAACTGATGCCCAGCGAGCAGAACCGGCAGGCCATTCCGTGGTGGCCGCTGATCCAGAAGGAAGTCCGCCAACTGTGGCCGCTGATTTGGTCGCTGATGCTCGCCATGTTTGCCGTTTGGTTGCTGGCTGGAATTGTGATCGCCCTCACCAACGAAGCCTCGCGAGAAGGAGCGATGCTGCCAATCCTGCCGGTCCTCTTCGCTTGCGGTGCGGGCGCAATGTCAGTGAGTCAGGAAAAGGAGTCAAAAACGCTGTTGTTCTTGACCGGTTTGCCAATCCCGTCACTGCGAATCGTGACGGTGAAGCTCTTTGTCGGGCTCGTGCTCTTGCTCGCGTTATGGGCCGCCTGGGCCGCGATCGCGTTGTCGGTGGTGGTGGATCACGTGGACACTTGGCTGTCATTGGGGCTTGTCAGCATCTGGCTCTTGATTGCCGGCCATCTGTCAGCATGGTTTTTCCGCAGTGCGATGCCGGCCCTCATCGGGCTGGTTGGCATCGCGGCGCTGCTACCCATGGGTGAGAATCTCCTTCGATTCGTTCGACGGGAGTTCTTCAACGACTACTCGCTCTACACCAATCACGCGGTCACCGCTTCGGGATTGATCTACTTCATGATCCCTGCCGGTGTGATCGCCGTTTACGTGGTGGCTCGTAGGCGTCTACGACCGGAACCACCACCTCGTCTGTCTGCACAGGAATCCGTGGCGACGGCGGCGTATGCTCCACCCCGATTTCACGGGCCGACGGGCTGGCGGCTATCAGCCTTGGTTTGGCAGCGGGTGACCGAACAGCGTGGGATTCTGTTGGCGTTTTCGCTGCTTGGTCTCGTTGCCATTCTCTACGGCTGCCTGAGTACCAAGGACGCGGGTCGAGACGCGAGCCTCGCGATCCTGCTGGTCGCGATCACCTCGTGGCTCGGTGTGTGTGCGTATTGCGGCGATGGTTCTGCGCGAAGAGCTCGCTTTCTTTCCGATCGTGGCGTCCCGCCACCTTTGTTTTGGTGGTCTCGACACTTGGTCCCGCTCGGAATCTTGTCAATTGGCATCTGCGTCTTCACCGTCTTGACGATCTCGATCGCCGATCCCAGCGAAGGTCCCAGGTTTGCGCACGAACCGGCACTCTCCATGCTGACGGTGACCATGCTATCGCTCTTCATCTACGGCATGTCGCAGTGGACGGCCATGGTGATCCGGCAAGTACCGGCTTCCGCGTTTGCCGCACCGATCTTCTCGGCAGGCATGGCTGGGTGGTTGGTCTACGGGATGTTTGGTCTACGAACGCCATGGTGGCTGGTGGGTTTACTCGCCCTGCTTCCCTGGATCGTCACGTACAAAGCCATGCCACGCTATTTGGACGGCAGGCTGGGTTGGCGTTCGCTGCTAGTTCAAGCAGGGGTCTTGGCGTTGATGGTTCTGACGCCGTTTGCTTTTGCGGGCTGGCATCTGTTGCAAGTGCCCGGTGTTCCGCGAGCCGTCCATCAAGACATCTTGGCTGCGGCGTACAAGGTTCCGAACCCGTCGGGGGGTACATCGAGAATTGACGACTATCGCAACTGGATCGACAGCAATGAGATCCAGGAGATCCGCGACCGCAAGCGAGGTTTCAGTTTGAGCGATGCACAAGGTTTGCTGACCGAGTTGCAGCGTGATCAGGACGAAGTCGAGGCTTTTTGGGCGAATCCTGACACGCCACTCGAAGAGCTCCGATCGGAAACGATCTCTGGCAATGCCTACATTCGACCGCGTTTATCGGATGCGGTGCTGGCCTGGGAGTCCGAACCAAATGACACCGAGGCTCTCGCCGGGCTCAACGAAACGCTTCGGTTTGTAGCCGGAATCGCGACATGCTGGCGGTCGCGTACGTCCCTGTCATGGCAGATCCTTGCGGATAATCTCGAAATCGCCATCACACAGGTGGTCGCTTTGGAGGGGGTTGCGGAAGTGCTGGACGAAGCAACACGAAAACGTTTGCTTGAAACCGTGGGCGACGCCGAATATCGAAATTCGCAGCGACGCAATGCGGTGCTGATAGAGTACCGTCGTTTGCAAGCGGCCTTTGACGAGGACGGTTTGGCGATGGGACCGCGGCAGTTCATGCCTGCCTTGCGTCCGCCTCCTGTGGAGCTTGGGATTCAGTGGTCGTACAACCGTCAACGCCTTGCCTACCTCAGGACGCTGCTAGAACTGGTCAAGGTCGGTCAAACGGATGGTGATGTGACGCCGCAACTTCGTCAGCTCCATTCCTTGAGTGATTTGTATTTCCAGCCGTTTGACAACGGTGCGTATGGAAATCGCATCCGCTACTCGCGTGACCACGACATCGGGATTCGCTTGCACACCATGGAGCGATACCACGGGAATCAGTGGTATGCCGGGTGGGAGCGTTTGGCGGAAAGCATATTGAATGAGGTGGCCGCAGATGAATGAGAACCGCACGAATGACGAAGCGAACACAAACCCAAGCAGACTGGGCTCCGGAGAGAAGGCTTGTTGGTTCACGCTCTGTGTGATCTTAGCGATGACGCCCATCGCCCTGGTTGGCGACGCGGTGCGTCAACTTTGGGCGGCCAATGAGGCCGAGGAAATTCGTCAACGGCTGATTAATGAAGGCGTGCCACTTAGCAGTGCGGCTTTGGCGGTGAAGGCGGCATCCAACGCGTCCGACACGGGCGGCGCTACGCTTCAGCGGATCGCCGATGCGATATACCGGTATCGACTGCCCACGGGTTTCCTTGTGGATGAGTTTTCAAACGAAGGCGCCTTTGTGCCGCCGCAGGAAGAATGGATGGTCGGCAAACTGCTTGCTGAACGGGCTTCCGATGCCAGTGCCATCGTGTCTGCCATGGAGTCTTTGGCAACCGATCAACCCATCCAGCAACCCTTACTGTTTGAAGGCATGCAGACGCTTCTTCCTGAGACGCAGAGCAGCCGTGAACACATCCGGTTTTTGCGTCGACAGGCTCAACTGGCCTATCACCAGGGTGACTTTGAGCGTGTTGTTACATTGATCGAGTTGATGCAGACACTCGCCGATGTCGGTGATTGGCAGGTGTTCCTCGTCAGTGAGCTCGTTTGGACGGCAAAGCAAGAGGCCATCGCAACAAGCATTTGCGAATGCATGGAACATGACGTCTTCACGGATGGACAACTCGAACGCTTGAAGGCCATTGTTGCGAGAACCATCAACTATTCTGACCGCTGGAAGATTGCGATGGGATCCGAGCTGGCCATGGCTGCCGCCCAGCTTGGCATCGTTGAGGAAGGTGGTGCCGTACACTGGGCTCTTGGCGTATTGGCGGGTCACCAGACGGGTTCTTCACGGCTGTACGCACTGCGAGGGTTTGACGCAACGATTCAGGAAGGAGAGCGTCTTGGTGGCTTGGCCTGGGATCCGGATCAATGGCCCGAGCCCTTTGATGAGAGCAGTCGAACGGTGTCGCTGGTCAGCTTCCCACTCGCTGACGACGCGATACTCATGCAGCAGATGCATCCTGGAGTGAAACGCCTCGCCCAAGTCTATCATCGCTTGGAAACTCATCGCCGAGTCGCTCGTCTAGCGATTGGCTTGCGACAGTATGAACATGCAAATGATTCTTGGCCTGGCGATTTGTCGGTGTTGTCGAAGTTTGGGGTTGTTGATTCGGACTCGCGTTATCCGTCGGGCAAGTGGATCGGATATGCAAACCGGGACGAAGGGCCTGCTTACCTCTGGATTGACCTGGATGAACCCGGCGAACGTCGTTCGCCCTTCACCAACGAAGAGGTGGAGGACAAAGGCAACCGATGGCAATACGAGCTGAACCCATAGCGGTGTTGCCGTCGATGCTTGTTCTCAGCGAAACAGGACGCGGGCGACTCGTATTTCGCCGCGACTTGGTTCTCGGGTAGCGAAACTCGCCAAAGGCGTGTCGATTTAATCAAGATCACAAACCGAAGCGTGAGCGAGGACACCTTGAAACAGGATCAATCTCGAATCAGGCCTCGCTAACGCTTCGGGTTATGAATAAATCGACAAGCCGTCAAGAGTCTTGGCCTGCCGCAAGAAAGCCAAAAGACTTGACGTCTTTCGCTACGGCTGTTCGCCTAACCCAACAACAGTCGGGCGACGTTGATGTAGATCACAATGCCAAGGATGTCGACAATGCCCGCAACAAACGGGTTGCTCATCAAGGCGGGATCCAGCCCGAGTCGCTTGAACATCATCGGCAGGACAGCGCCGCAAAGGCAACCGACCACGATCACACTGATGAGCGTCAGTGGGATGACACAGGCTGCGAAGGGGGAGGGTGCGATGAACATGGCCACCGCAAAACCGATCAGCCCGAGAAAGATTCCCAGTGCGAGTGAGACCACCAGTTCGCGCGAGAGAACCCTCGGCAAATCGGCGTGCTCGACATCACCGCTGGTCATGGCGGTGATGACCAGCGTGGCTGATTGGCTGCCGGAGTTGCCACCGGCACTGATGATCAGCGGGATAAACCAGACGAGCCAAGCATAAAGTGCCAGTTCGTCTTCATAGTGGCGAAGTGCAAACGCAGTCAGCAATGCGGCGAAGAAGAGAATGGTGAGCCACAGGCCGCGCTTGTACGACAGGGTCATCAGCCCTGTTCGCAAAAAGCCGTCATCCAGGGGCGCGACGGCTGCGATTCGCTGCGCATCCTCGGTGAGCTCTTCGCGGACGACGTCAATGACGTCGTCGTGCGTGATGATGCCGAGCATTTGTCGTCCGGAATCAACGACGGGGATGGCGAGCAGATTGAAGCGTTCCACCTTCTCGGCGACGGATTCTTGGTCCTCTGCGGCGAGCGCGACCACCACGTCCGTTTCCATCATGTCGCCCAGCGTGGTCTCGGGGCGTTTGAGAAACGAAACCAGCTGTCGTGTGGACACAATCCCGCGCAACAAGTTGTTGTCGTCGACGACGTAGAGGTAATAGATCGTCTCCAACTCGGCGGCCTGCCGGCTCAGTTCATCCAACGCTTCCCGAACCGTCAAACGCTCAGCCAGCTTGGCGACCTGGGTGGTCATCAGCGAACCGGCGGTGCCTTCGCGATAGGCACGCAGACGATGGATGTTCCGACGCTCGACTTCCGGCAGCAGCGGAAGAATTTCCTCCACGCGTTCCGTGTCAAGTTCTTCGATCAGGTCGACGCGGTCATCGTCGGGGATCTGCTCGATCAGTTCCGCGACTTGCGCGGCCGGCTGCGACGTCAGCATGGTGAGCTGACGTTCCTCATCGAAGTAGCCAAAGATCTCGGCACGCCGCCACGCTTCGGCATGCTGCAGGACTTTCCAGGCCTCCGCGTCATCGAGTCCTTCCATGAACTCCGCGGTCCGTCCCGCGTTGAGCGTCACGCAGAACTCCTCCAGCTCGGAGGTCTGTCCTAGCGTGAGCATCTCACGGAGTTCGGGAAGGTAGAGCGTGTTGACCATCGCGGAGCATGGCCTCAGTTACTAACGCGTTCGACGTATTCCCCGCTGCGCGTGTCGATTTTCAAGACGTTTCCTTCCTTGATGAACCCTGGCACGTTGAACTCAGCGCCTGTTTCCATTTTGGCTGGCTTGGTCACATTCGTCGCGGTATCGCCCTTGGTCCCAGGACCACACTCGACAACTTCCAGCTCCACTTGTTGTGGTGGTTCCACAATGATGGCATTGCCGTTGTACAGCGTCATTGTGCACTGCATGCCGTCCTTGAGGTACTTCCAGATGTCGCCTGCGACTTCCTCGGTGACCTCGTACTGCTCGAAGGTACTGCCGTCCATGAAGACATAATCGGATCCCTGGCGGTACAGGAACTGGACGCTGGTCGTTTCCACATCGGCGGATTGCAAGGTGTCGCCGCCCTTGTAAGTGCGATCAAGCGTGGTGCCACGCACCAAGTTCTTTAGCTTGCACTTGTAGAGCGCGTTGCCCTTGCCCGGTTTGACAAAATTCATCTCGATCATCAGATAAGGGTCGCCGTCGATTTCGACTTTCAGACCTTTACGAAATTCGCTCGTGCCGTACGTGGCCATGGGGGTCTCCACTCCCAAGAAAAAGGGATCGCGCGGGAAGAAGGGGGTGACTGGAGGGCGAAGTGTATCAAGCGTGGGCCGATCTGGGCACTTGGCCTTTTTTGCTTCCGGCGGGAGACCGAAACGCCGGTGTCCGCAGCAGCCCTCGATCGCGTCCTTGGGTCCCGCCGCGGAACAGGTTAGAACACGCGGGTCGTTTGTCCTTTGAGTGTCAACCATCGGGTATCGCCGTCCATGTTTGTTCCCTTGTTACCGCCCGAAACGCCTGCGGCGGCCACGGCTGGAGACCCAGGCACGAAAGCCGTGACGGACTGGCACGCTTCGATGCGAAACGCGCTGCGATCGACGTATGACCTGTTGCGGTTTGTGGGCCTAGAGCATGACATTGCCCAGGAAGTCGATCATGGGTTCCCCGTTTTTGTGCCCCTCGAGTACGCCCGCCGCATGCGACGGGGTGATGCCGACGATCCCTTGCTGCGGCAGGTCCTGCCGGTCGCAGCAGAAGGCGAGACGGTTCCAGGTTTTATCAGCGACCCGGTTGGCGACCATGACGCGATGGTCACTTCGGGTTTGATTCAGAAATACGACGGTCGCGCTTTGATGATCACGACGGGGGCGTGTGGCGTTCACTGTCGCTACTGTTTTCGGCGTTCCTTCCCCTATTCAGAATCGGCCGGGCTTTCAGACCAATTTGATCATGCCTTGGAAGCGATCGAGCAGAACAAGGGTCTGGATGAAGTGCTCCTAAGCGGCGGCGATCCACTGACCTTGAATGACGTGATCTTGGATCGCCTGCTCGACCGCTTGGAGTCGGTGCCGCACCTGCGACGCGTGCGATTTCATACACGGATGCCGATTGTGATTCCCTCGCGTGTCAGCGCTGGCTTGGTGGAACGGCTTCGCTCAAGTCGTCTGACGTGTTGGTTTGTCGTGCATTGCAATCATGCCAACGAGCTGGATGAGGAAACCGCGGCGGGTCTGGCAAAACTGATCGATGCTGGCGTCCCCGTATTGAACCAAGCCGTCCTGCTGCGTGGCGTCAACGATCAGGAGGAAGCGTTGGTCGCCTTGATGCGGCGCTTGGTCGACCTTCGCGTACAGCCGTACTATCTCCATCAGCTTGATCGTGTGAGCGGTGCGGCGCACTTCGAGGTGAGCCCAGCTCGTGGCTCGCAGCTGATGCAGACGTTACACTCGCGTTTACCTGGTTATGCGGTGCCCCGGTACGTTCGCGAGATTGCGGGTTGCGAATCCAAGACTCCGATCACGGACTCAAATTCGTTGTAGGTGCGTCGCCTGACAGGACTGGTCTGCGTTCCAGGGTGTGATCGCATCTCAAAGGTTGCCAAGAAGCTGCTGCATGTTGCCCGGCCTTTCGTTGTCGCTTCGAAACAATCCGGTTCTTCAGCGAGAACTGCTGGTCAACCTGCGGACCAACCGTTCGTTTGTTTTGCTGGCGGTTTATCAGATTGCTTTGGCGGCCGTGACGCTCGTGGCTTGGCCCAGTGACGACCGATTGGATCTGACGCAATCACCTCCATCGGCTCGGCGTTTGGTGGACCTGTTTTTTTTTGGTCAGTACGTGATCGCATCGTTGATCGCGCCCAGCTTCGCTGCGGGGACCATTTCGGGAGAGAAAGAGCGTCAGACCTACGAGATGCTACTCGCCAGCCCCTTGCGCCCCGTGTCGATCGTGGCTGGGAAGTTGCTGGCATCCCTCGCCCACTTGGGTTTGTTGATTGTGGCTTCGCTTCCCATCATTGTGCTGTTCCTGCCGTTGGGCGGGGTCAGTGTCTATGAGGTCGCAGCAGCGTACTTTGGTCTGCTGGTCTCGGTCGTGCTCTTCGGTGCGATTGGGGTGTTTTGCAGCAGCTATTTCACACGCACCAGCAACTCCCTGGTGGTTTCCTATTTGGCGATTTTGCCGCTTGTCATTGGTGGCGTGGTTCTATGGCAATCGCTTGCGGGTGACGGCTTGTTGCGATTGAAAGTGATCGTATTAGTCATCCCCGCGTTCGTCTTGGCGGCCGTGATCATCATGCTTGCTGCGGCAGCCGGACGGATGTTGTACCCACCCGACATCGGTAGCGAGGGAAAGGAGGTCGTCGATCTGGAACAGGAGGCCGCCGAAGCCGTCGGTTTGGTGATTCAACCCGATCAGTTTCCCGATCGTCTCTTCGCCCCACCGCGTCGCGATGACCTGATGGCGGATGGTGCCAACCCGGTTTATGACAAAGAGATCCATGGCGAGATCTTCAGCCAGGGAACGCTGATGCTGCGTTTGGTGATTCAAATCAGCATGCTGTTGGCCATTCCCTTGATGGGCGTCTTGCTGTTCTGGTTGACGAACCTGAGCCCATGGTTCGCGGTCTACGTGATCGTCTTCAACATGCTGGTCGGACCCGTTTTCTTGGCTGGAACCATGACCAGCGAACGGGAGCGACAGACCTTGGACCTGTTGCTGACGACCACCTTGTCCCCATGGAAAATCGTTTGGGGCAAGTTTGTCGTTGGTTTTCGGGTTTCGCTGGTGCTGACGAGCTTCCTGGTCTGGCCGATGATCTTGGGGACTGCCCTGAACGAAGTTTTTTGGTCCAACCTGAGACTGGTCCTAGGGCTCTTCGCCATCCCAATGATGGTGGCCTTCGTCAACGCGTTCGTCGCGATGACGGCCACCCTATTTCAGCGACGAACCGTGATGGCGCTGATGACGACGTATTTGGTTCTGCTCACGCTTTATGTGGGTCCCCCCGCTGCTGAGACCCTCACTTCGACACTTGGGCTTTCCACCAACGTTCAACAGGTTGTGAACTTGACCGGTGTGGCGAGTCCCTTTTCGGCTCTGTTTTCGCTTCCCATGAACGAAGAAGCCCTGCGAATCGATGAGGGGGGCGACTATTTGGGCGACCCTCTGATTGTCTTGGGTTATTTTGTTTGCAGTGGTTTGATTCTCTTTTTTTCGTTCTTGTTGATTGCGGGTCGCCTGCGTCGGCTCAGCGTTCATTCGGAGTAAGCCCATGCGCGTCGGTTCCTTGTTGTTGTCTGTCGCAGTTCTTGGGGCGTCGTTCGTTGCGGCGGTCGGGGCAGCCCCACCAACCAACGTGATCCTGATTGCCGCGGACGATTTGGGATACGGGGAGCTTGGTTGCTACGGTCAGAAACGCATCCGAACACCGCGGATTGACGAGCTCGCAAGACAAGGCACCCGCCTAACCCAGTTCTACAGCGGCAACGCCGTGTGCGCCCCAAGTCGCTGTTGTTTGATGACAGGCAAGCATCCCGGCCACGCTTTTGTGCGAAATAATGGCAAAGCGAAGCCATCCCAAGAAATTTGTGATGAGCTGGGCATCGAGTTCTCTGGTCAAACGCCCCTGCCCGCCGCGGAAGTGACCTTGGCTGAAATGCTCCAAGATGCGGGCTATGCCACGGGTGCTTTTGGTAAGTGGGGGTTGGGACACTTCACCACCAGCGGTGATCCCAACTCGCAGGGCTTTGATTTGTTTTACGGGTTCAATTGCCAGTGGCATGCTCACAACCACTATCCGAACTTCCTGTGGCGCAATCGAAGCAAAGAGATCCAGCCCGGGAATGATCGCACTTTGTATGGCCAAACTTATTCCCAGGACCAGTTCGTTGATGAAGCCTGTCAGTTCATCCGAGCAAATGCGGACAGACCTTTCTTCGCATACGTACCATTCGCGGTGCCCCACCTGTCGATTCAAGTTCCCGACGAAGCGTTGAGCCAATACGACGATGTGATCGTGGAGGAGAGCTACAAGCATCGAGGCTATCTGCCACATCCGCGCCCGCGTGCTGGGTATGCAGCGATGGTGACTCACATGGACGAAGGCGTCGGAACCATCATGGACCTTGTGGATGAGCTCGGTTTGACACAGCAAACGCTCATTCTGTTCACGTCTGACAACGGGCCGACCTATGATCGCTTGGGAGGCTCGGACAGCGAGTATTTTGACAGCGCGGCTGGGTTGAAGGGCTTGAAAGGCCAGTTGGACGAAGGCGGGATTCGCGTGCCCATGATCGCACGCATGCCCGGTACGGTTAAAGAAGGGATGACCAGCGACTGGATCGGAGCCTGGTGGGATATTTTGCCCACCATTGCGGACATTTGTCAGACAGCGGCTCCAGCGGGAATCGATGGCTTGTCGTTTGCCCCGCTACTGAAAAGGGAAAACAAACAGCAGCCGCAACATGAAGCCTTGTACTGGGAGTTTGGTGGTTACACGGGACAGCAAGCGGTAAGAATGGGACGGTGGAAAGCGATTCGCAAAGGGCTAGCGAAGAAGAATCCTGAATCGATCCCTGCGTGGCAATTGTATGATTTGGATGTCGATCGCTCGGAACAACGTGATGTTGCGGGTGAACATCACGACGTGGTGGCTCGGATCGACGCGTTCGCGAAAGGCGAGCATGTTCGCAGCGAACGTTTTCCTTTGCCGGCTTTGGATTGAGTTGACGAAATCGACTCGGAAGCGGATACCCGATGAACCAACGCAACGACGAAGCCCCGGATACA
Organism: Planctomycetota bacterium; assembly: GCA_039189905.1. Taxonomy (GTDB): domain Bacteria; phylum Planctomycetota; class Planctomycetia; order Pirellulales; family Pirellulaceae; genus Rhodopirellula. Next base: position 4,582 of record JBCCYK010000121.1, on the reverse strand, counting down.
TCCGGCGAAGACAAGGCGGCGCCAACGCGGCGCCAACACTTGGAGTTTCACCTTCGTACGCGGCCCGCGGATCGCGAGGGCTATTTGGAGTTGGCGACGATCTATCGCGAAGAGAACCGCCCGCTCAACGCGGCACGGATCTTGGAGCAGGCTCACGAGATCTTTCCGGATGACTCGACCGTTCTTTGGGAGTGGGAAGAAGCGCAACTCGCAAGATCGGTGCAACAACTGGTTGAGGTCCGTGATTTGGCAGAACGTTTGCGAAACCCGGCAGCGGATCAGGAACTGGAACGCGCCAAGGTGGACTGGGCCAACTGCCGCCTGCGCGTGTGTCGCCAGCGTCTACAACGTGACCCGTCGATGGACTATTTGCGGTTGGTGATTGGGGAAGCGTTGTACGACTCAGAACGCTATGAGGAAGCGGTCGAGGAATTGATGACCCTGTCGCAGTCTGACGATCACAGCCCCGCGGCGTTCCTCCTCATGGGACGCTGTCAGTTGGTTCTCAGCCGTGACATGGACGCGATGAAATCCTTGCGAGCCGCGTCGATGCGAAGAGCCGTTGTCGGCGCTCCCAAGATCCGCGCGGCTGCCCTTAAATTGTTATGCGATCTCGCGGACCGTCATGGGCTGACCGCGACGCTGGAACAGTACCGAAACCAGTTGGAAGCGCTGGGCGGGTTGATCTCCAACGGCGAAACGGCCCCCACCTCCTCTCCTGAAGGCGCGTCATGAACCAAGCCGTTGCAGACCCCGATGAGCTGCGACAGTTCGCGGCCAGCCTGAATCGCTTTGCCGAAGAGCTTCGCCAAAGAAGCAGCTTGTTGGCGGCACAGATGAACCAACTGGAACAGACGTGGCGAGACGAACAACAACGTAAGTTCAGTGCTGAGTTTCAGGACCAAATGCGTCAGTTGCAACGTCTGATCCAAACGACCGAGGAACACGTTCCTTACCTACTAAGAAAGGCCGAGCAACTGGACTCTTATCTCGGCCGCTAACGAGGAAGGATGCGTGCTGGCGCGCCGCCTTGATTGACGGTCCGCGCAGATCAAATTCGTGCGAAGACACTGGAAACAACGCGTTCGCCGATCGCGCGTCCCGCTTCGAGTCCGTTGGTATTGTCAAAGTCGAAGTGGATGCCGCCATAGATGCGGCTCAGCCCGGCTTCTTCTGCCGCATGACGAAAGCTGTCAAAGCTTCGTGTGACCACGAGGTTGGGATCGAGCGGACGCTGACCGAGGGCGGACTGCGAATCTGTTTGGCTGGCGAAAGAGACGCCGTCACCCAAGAGCGTGGTCAAAACGGCATCGGCCGCACCCGAAAACGTACTGTGCCCCGATGTGTAAGTTGGGAACGGCGGGCTGATCAGGAGTGGACGCCAGGATTCGTCTTGCACGGTTTGCGAATTGCCATCGGCGTCGGCTCGCTGAATCGCATCGATCGGTCGCCAGAGATCGTAGTGATACTTGGCATCCCACGAAGCGATCGCCGCATCGGCTAGTCCCAGATTGAGCATCGCGAACAAGCGTGCATTTTCAAGAAGAAACTGGTCTCGCTCGATCGCAACATCCGCGGCGATCTGATTCCAATGTCCTGGCGGGGTGAAGGTGCCACCGCCATCGGCCCAAAAGATCGCAATCTCGGTTTGATCGGCTGTGCGGATCTCACTGTCCAATGATCCAAAACGCATCACCTCGTCGACCGACGCGGCATAGGCCTGGCTGGTCACCGGCGGCGGAGCCTCGGGTCGAAAGTCGGTCACGTCCTCGACCACAAAAGGATCGACGAACTGCCACTGGGGGACTAACGGTGGCAGGTAGCCCGGAAAGGTCCGCTGCCAATCTCCCGGTTGGTCCCCGTGGGTGTAAACGAATTCGTCGTGTGTGCCGTCACGATCGCGAGCGTCAAGCATCCGCTGTCCCACCACCCGACCCAACTCCATGCCCGCCCGCTTTTCGTCCTCCTGTGCGATACCGCGCAGGCTCTCATCGAGTGTGGCGTTCCAGTATCCCATGGAATCCGCATCTGGGTACAGGCTTGTCGCAACCGTGAAGGCGGCCGACGCCGCGGCAGCCTCGGGTGATGCGTCCGTCGATAGACTTGCATGAGAAAGATAAGTCTCATACACACCCTCAACCATCGCGACCGCATCAAACATTGCCGTGTGAATCATCGCCAGATTGCGGGCGACGCGTGGCGGTTCCGATGGCACGATCCTGCCCTGGTACGGATCATCGCTCGTGCCGGTCCATTCGCGAACCACGTTTAGAACCGTCGCGTTCCAATCAAGGATGATATCCCCCCGTCGGACGCGCCTGGCGATTTCCGCCGTTTGACCGAGAGGATCGGTGACCACGATTTGAAAATCATGGATTCCGGGCGAGACACTCGTCATCAGTTCAATGCGACCAGTTCCACTAAGGTCTTGACTATCCAGAACCCGGCCATCACCACCTCTCAGCTCTGCCCTCATGCCGGTCCGTGCCTGGCCGATGAACGTGACAGAATCGTGCAAGATCACGCCATTTCCATTCGGGTCTTCCGCCCGATCCCAATTTCCAACAACGACCGGATCGCTGATGTAACGATCCAACGCGTTGATGATCAGCAGGGCATCCAGTGCGGTTGCCGCACCATCCCCGCTGGTATCAACCCAAGGACTCTCCTCATCTCGCAGCAGCGGCAAATCGGTGTCTTCGACTCGATTGATCCAATTGATAACACGCAGCGCGTCGCTCGCGGTCACCCGACCCGACTGGTCAACGTCTAGCGGAAGAGTCAAATTTGTCCAATCCGACGCCATCACCGCTCGCTCGGACAAGCGTTCAATCACAGCTCGTCGATATCGATCAAGCATTCATTTCTGGCCTGTCAAAAATCTCGCTGACCGAAATGTCAAATCCTTCGATTGAGGATGACTGTGCCGTTTGGCCATCCGTGAGTCGAGCGAACTCTTGATACCGACCCGACGTTTCGTCAAGGGCAAGCACGGTGACGCTGCGGTCGCGAGGATCGATGATCCAGTACTCCGTGATGCCTGCCTTCTCATATTCCTGTCGCTTGAGCACGAGATCCCGATCCGGGTCATCCTCACTAACGATCTCCATCACCAGATCAGCACCCTCCCAAAACCGATTCCTCCGCCGGCTTCGGTTCTCAGTGCGCATGAACAACACATCAGGCTCTCGGAAACGATTCTCAGCAACACGAACGCGCAGTGGTGCTACAAACGCAACACCCAGTCGCCGAGGAACAATGAACTCAGTGAGTTTGGTGCAAAGGAAGAACGCGATCGCCTGATGCAGTTCGGTCGGCATGGGAACAAACTCCAGTTTCCCGTCAACGAACTCAACCAACCGCCCCATGTCCAGCGGCAAGTACTCCTCAACCGTCCACTGACCCTGTAGCGGAAACCGGGAAACCATCTCCCAAGTCGGCTCACCCAGCGAGCTGGTTCGCAAGTCGTCGTTTCGCACGTCGTTTGTCATGGCAATCCCAACTCTCTGAATGAGAACGGCTCTGCTCCATCTTAACTCCGCTTTGAACAACCTTCTAGCTGATCGTGAACGGGACGAACGCGGCGGCGTCCTGACTTAGCTCATCGACCCAAAGGATCTGCTTTCTCACCCGGGTTTGCGTCCCTCATGATGCTTCCCAACGGACTTCTTCGGCGGACGACCGCGTGGACGAAGCGTCATTTCCAAATTGAATCGTCGGGCGACCGACGCCACCCAACACTCATCGCCCAGCGGACTACCACGGTTGACGCACATCCTCACCGACTTCAGCTCCTTATCGGCTAGCGGCTCATTGACCCGGTTGGTCCAGCCGGGCAACCGACGCAGCGGCCAACTGGTCAGCAACTTCGGGTTCGGCTCGCTCGGCTGCAGCCACCGCCAAAGCGATCCCCAACGCCAATCCTCCGCTTGATCGACCAAGCCAGCCCGCAGAGCGTTTCGCTCAACGTAACGGCACACCACAAAGAAGTGATCATCATCCTGGACCGGAAAGCTCTTGAATCGCCCCTGGTAAATATGCCCTTCACCGGACGTGTGCCGATGGGCGTGCAAACGCTGCGTGTGAGTCAGCGTGACCCATCGCACCAAATTGCTCATGCCGCCATCCTCGGTCGGCCGCAAAACAAGATGCCAGTGATTGGGCATCAGACAAAACGAGAGCAACTGACAGGGATAGCGCTCAAGCCCCTCGGCTAGAATCCGTTCAAACGCGTCGTAATCTTCAGGCTTCGCAAAGAGCTCCGCCCTCGCGTTTCCGCGATTCAAAGCGTGATACAGGTCGCCGGCTTGGTCAGCACGTGGTGGTCGAGGCATTCCCTCATAATATTCGATTCAAATCCTCCGGAAAAGAGTCCTGACACCTTTTCTTCGCCCAGAATGTTATTCGATTCAAATCCTCCAGAAAAGAGTCCTGGCACCTTTTCTTCGCCGGCACCTTTTCTTCGCCGGCACCTTTTCTTCGCCGGCACCTTTTCTTCGCCGGCACCTTTTCTTCGCCGGCACCTTTTCTTCGCCGGCACCTTTTCTTCGCCGGTGGCACCTTTTCTTCGCCGGCACCTTTT
>JBCCYK010000120.1:0-18834 GCA_039189905.1 Planctomycetota bacterium | reverse complement strand
TGAAGTCGACGCGGCCCGAGTTGATGGTCTGGGTGATCACGGGTGATGGCGATGCCTTATCCATTGGTGGCAATCACTTCATCCATGTCTTGCGACGCAACCTCGATATCAACATTGTTCTTTTTAACAACCGCATCTATGGCTTGACGAAGGGGCAATACAGCCCGACGAGCACGGAAGGACAAGTGACCAAGAGCACGCCCATGGGCGCGATCGATCACCCACTCTCCCCGCTGTCAATCGCCCTGGCGGCTGACGCGACCTTTGTCGCGCGTAGCATTGACGCACACGTCAAACACTTGGGTCAGACATTGGCCGCAGCGGCAGCCCACAAAGGCACTTCTTTGGTTGAGGTTTATCAGAACTGCAATGTGTTCAATGACGGTGCGATGGCATACGCTCAAGAACGCAAGCAACGCCCAGACAATGTGATTGAGCTGGAGCATGGCAAGCCCCTGGTTTTTGGTGCGGAGGGGAACAAGGGGGTTCGCAGGGTTGGGAATCACCTGGAAGTCGTCAACACAGCGGACGTTCCCGTGGATGATCTGTTGATCCACGACGCGAATGACCCAGACCCTTCCACACAGATGATGCTGGCCCGCATGTCCTACCCTGAGATGCCCGAACCCATCGGCATCTTGCGTCAGGTGAGCGGCGTGGAAACGTATAACGATCAGATCAATGCCCAGGTCGAACTCGCGAAGGCCCAGAAGGGCGACGGCGACCTGAACCAGTTGTTCCGCAGCGGAGACACCTGGGAAGTCCCTGCCGCATAGCGATCGCGGCACGATCGAGTTAGTCATTTGCAAAAAGGATTGTGTCATGCCTCGAGGAAAGACGTACAACAACGCCGCCACAGCCATCGGCGACACCCCGATGATCCAGATCAATCGCTTGGTACCGGACGGTGGGGCGACGGTGTTCGCAAAATGCGAATTCTTTCAGCCGCTCAACAGCGTGAAGGATCGCATTGGTGCCGCGATGATCGCAGCGGGCGAGCACGATGGGAAAATCAACGCTGACACGCACATCATTGAACCCACCAGCGGGAACACGGGAATCGCCCTGGCGTTCGTGTGCGCTGCGAAGGGCTACAAGCTCACGTTGACGATGCCGGAATCGATGTCGGTGGAGCGCCGTGCCTTGCTTCGAGCGATGGGTGCCAATCTGGTACTGACCCCCGCAGCTGATGGTATGAAGGGCGCAATCAACGCAGCGTCTGAGTTGGTAGGCCAAACGGACAACTCTTTCATGCCCCAGCAGTTCGAGAACCCCGCGAACCCTGCCATCCACGAGGCCACCACGGGCCCCGAGATCTGGGAAGACAGCGGCCATCAAATCGATGCGATCGTGGCCGGTGTGGGAACGGGAGGAACCATTTCGGGAACGGCACGGTTTCTCAAGGCGCAGAACCCGGACTTCAAGGCCTATGCCGTTGAACCGAAGCATTCGCCAGTGATCAGCGGTGGCTCGCCCGGCAAACACAAGATTCAGGGAATCGGAGCGGGTTTCGTTCCCAAGAATCTGGATACATCGATGGTGGATGACGTCATCCAAGTGGATGACGACGATGCGTTTGAATGGGGCCGCCAACTCGCAAAAGAAGAAGGAATCGTCGCTGGGATCAGCAGCGGTGCCAACATGTGGGCCGCGGCCCAATTGGCCGCCCGCCCTGAAATGAAGGGCAAACGGATCGTCACGATCATGTGTTCTCTTGGAGAACGCTACCTGTCGACGCCTTTGTTCGGCGACCTGGGCATGTGATTTGAATCGTCAGGTCACTTTCGTCTCTTGGGACGGTTGGGATCGGTGTACGGCGAACGCTCAAAGACGATATCATCGGATACACGCGGATCGGCGGTGTCTCTCAACGTTGTCATCAATCGATTGCTGAGCTTGTCGAAAGCGTCCTCGTGCCCAGGATGCACAGCCAAGTTGTCAAGGCAGTGTGGATCTGACTTGACGTTGTACAGTTCCCATTCGGGACGTCGACCGAAGGCGTAGTGGAACGCCTCTGGCTCGGTGTCTCTTTGTTCAATAATCCAAGCTTTGGTGGGGCTTGCGTCGAGATCACCAAACGCCGCGAACGTGTTGTTGGTCAAGACATCAGCAGACTCAAACGGTGCATCGGGACGTCCGTAGCCAGGGCCTTCGCCCATGGGCCAACGGTCAGGTTCAAAGTTGCGGATGAGGAGGTAGTCGTGGGTTCGAATCGCCCGTTGAGGATACGGTTTGTTCCCCGCGCGAACCTCCGCAACATGCCTTTCACGCCCCGTGAAGACGGCATCACGCGTTGGATCAATCTGTCCCGATTGATCGCTGGTCAACAATGGTACGAGGGAATTTGCCGTCATGGTTGGCGGGACCGGTACGCCAGCGACATCCAGGAAGGTTGTGGCCAAATCCGGTAGCGAGACAAAGTCGTCGACCAATCGACCTTCATGTTGGATTCCCGACGGCCAGCGAACGGCCAGTGGAACACGCGTTCCGAAGTCATACAAATTGCACTTGCCTCGCGTGACGCCGGGGAAGCCATGATCACCGCTGACGACCACAAGGGTGTTTTCGCGAAGACCGAGTTGATCCAGGAGTCCGAGCAACGCACCGAGTCCCGAATCAAAAGCAGCGATCTCACCCAAATAGTCAGCAAAGTCCTCTCGAACGGTCGGCACATCCGGGAAGTACGGAGGCAGCTTGCCTTTCAGTTGATCTGGATCAATGCCCCAGTACTTCTTGCCACTTCCGGCGACCCATTTCCGATGCACATTGGTGGGGCCAAACCAATAGCAAAACGGCTTTTCGGTGTTGGCCTGGCCGTCACCGTCAGGATCGAGGAATGAGAGGAAATTGCCGCGGGCTTCGTCGAGAAGCGTCTCTTTCATAGCATCGGCATCGTTGGCTTGGCTCAGACGCTGTGAGAAACCGTTGAACTTGGAACCCTTGGAGTTGAATGACGTGCGTGCTCCACCGTGCGGTGCGTTGGCTGGCGTCCCCGGACTCCAGACCTTGTAGGTGTGCCCGATGCGATAACCAGCGTTCTCCAGTAGCAAGGGATACGAGGGGATCTGACTGTCCCAGACCGCGCCTTGGAGGATGGCTCCCAAACCACATCAGAAGTGTTGGCCGGACAGCAGCGAGCTTCGGCAGGGTGTGCAGGACGGAGCGCTCACAAAGGCGTGGCGAAACAACACCCCTTCTGAGGCGAGCGCATCAAAGTGAGGCGTGACGGCATGATCGTTGATCGTACCGGGATCAAGGTCGCCGTACACGCCTGCGTGGTAGCCCCAGTCATCGGCAAACGCCATCAGGATGTTGGGACGTGTTTCAGCATGGGCGGCCTGCGAAAGCAGGGCGCTCGCGACCAGAGTCGCGGTGGCGAAAGCGAAGGTGCGGCGGCTGTTTTCCATTCGATTGACCCAAACCGGTGATGCGTTTGCATTCCATCACGCGTTCCATCGTGCGGCCAATCGAGCCGACATCAGGGGCCTAACTCGCAATCGCGGACCTGTCGGAGGGGCACGAGCTTGGCGTCCACATCGAAGACGCCCGCGTGAGACTCTTGCTCATGATACCCTGGGGGAGTTCACACTTGGTGTCGCTGCGGGACGAGCGAAATCACTCGTTCAAAGGCGAGCCACGCGTCGAGTCGAGCACCGTCACTTGGCAATTGGGACTCGTGCTTTGTCCAGCGTTGCAATGATAGTAGCTCGGCTCTCCGAGCCGAGACCTCACGGCTCGGAGAGCCGTGCTACTTACCAAGGTTGTCGCGCTAGGAACCGGGGCGATCGCCCATCGGCTAATCCGAGCGTCGAACTTTGACGAGCCGCTAGCAAAACGCGTTCGGCGAACGCGGCGACGGACGCTGGATAACCCGCACTTGGGCCATCTGGCGTGACCCATAAACAAGCCAAGCAATCCAATCGGGTGCCCGAGCCCGAGGGCGTGACGCGTTCTGAATGCTGCCCCTCGTCTTTAACGGGCCTTCGCTAAGTTCTGCGCGCGAAGGCTAAGGATGTACTCATGCGCGATATTGATCGCTTCCTTGTTATAGAACGTATCTCGGAAGATAACGTCCGTATCTCGACGCTCCAGCTCTTCCTCACGCTTTTCGTCTTCATCCATTGCATCGAGCTCCGCTCGTCGCTGCATGAACTTGGACTCTTGAAGCGACAAGGTGTCCTGATCTTTACGCTGCACATAGAGATCGATCCGGCGCAACAGATCCTGGAACTCTTTGTCTGCCGCGACGCGGCGTGAGGAGCTTTCTCGCAGCCGGTTGATTAGGTCGGACGGGGCCATGGAGTAAAGGGTGTGCTCGGCCCCTCGGACCGTGTCGTGTTCGAGTGCATACTCCAAGTCACCCTCGGCAATGTCCATCTTCGCAAACATACTGGGGATGATCACATCGGCGTCGACGCCTTCCAGTTGTGTGCTTTCGCCGTCGGGCAAATAGAATTGCTGAAGCGTGACCTTCAAGGCACCAAAATTGGAACGGTTGGTACCAAAGAGTGACTCACCGATGTCCATGAGCGTCTGCACCGTGCCTTTCCCATGCGTCGCGGGATCCCCGACAACGATGCCACGTCGGTAGTCTTTGATGGCCCCTGCGAAGATTTCACTCGCACTCGCACTCAACTTACTGGTCATCACCACTAGGGGCCCATCCCATGCTGTGCCGCGGACTTCATCGTCGTACTGGGTGATTTCGCCGTTTGAGCTTTTAACCTGAACCACCGGTCCTCGATCGATGAAGAGACCGGTCAAGCTGATGGCTTCCGTGAGTGAACCACCTCCGTTGCGAGTCAGGTCCAGGACCACACCCGCCACGTTCTCTTCCCGAAAGCGGCTGAGGATGCGTGCAACATCCCGTGTGCTGCTTCGGTAGTCACGTTCATTTCGCTTGGCGGACTCCATGTCCATGTAAAAGCTCGGCAACGTGATGTAGCCGATCTTCAAACTTCCCTCGACTTCCGGGATAGAATGATCCAAGACCTCACCACGGGCTGCAGAATCTTCCAACTCCACGCGAGCCCGCACGATCTGATAGATCTCGAACTTGCCGCTGCCACCGGGACGCACTCCCAGTCGTACCGTCGTCCCAGCCTTCCCGCGAATGAGTTTGACCACCTCTTTGAGCGGCATCTCCAGAATATCGACCATGTCCACTTGGCTACCATCTGCCGATCCAGGCCCCTGACCCACCGAGATGATCTCATCGTCGGGTTTTAGTTTGCCATGTAAGTCGGCGGCTCCCCCGGGAATGACGTTGCTGACCACGGTCGTGCCGTCCTTCTCTTGCAACGCAGCGCCAATGCCGTCCAAGTTCAGACGCATCTGAATCGCAAAGTCTTCCAACGTTGCGGGCGACATATAGGTTGAGTGAGGATCGTACGCGGTCGTGACCGAGGTCAAGAACATTTCGAGCAACTCATCCGTCGACGTGCCTTGCCAGCGACGCGCAAATCGCTGGTACCGACGTTTGAGTTTCCCGCGCGCTTCTTCACCGACGGTCTCGTCGTCTTTCAGATCGAGCAGCGCGAACTTGATCTGCCGTCGCCAACGGTCGCGAGCCTCATCCGCGTTGGTCGCATACTGAGCGGCATCACCATCGATCACGATGGTCTCATCGCGTTCAAAATCAAAGTCGCCTCCAAGCAGCTTCATCGCCTCGTCCACACGTTCCCCGACTCGCGTGACAAAGACCTTGTAGACGTAGTAGGCGAACCGCAGGTCGCCAGCCTTGACCTGATCATCGATCACGGTCGCATAGCGTTGAAAGATCTCGATGTCTTGCTGCAAGAAATACAGCTTCAAGGGGTCAAAGGAATTGACGAAGAGGTCGAGTGCCTTGCGACTGATTTCGTCGTCAACATCATGTCCCGAAATGTGGTTGGTGGGCATCAGCTTGGCGACCAAGCGAGACACGACCTCGTCCTTCGCCGTCGCTTCTTGGATCGTTTCCTCACCGTGAACGCTCGAACCGAGCAGGGGGATCACGCTGGAGGCGATCGCAAAGACGCCAATCCGAAAAGTGCGGCGGGTAATTCGATTCATGATCTTCGTTTCTCCACAACGACCGTCATCGTTGCTGATTGTGACTCGCAGCCGATGAAAAGTGATTTTTCAAACGCTGGGAGCGTGTTGGCAAACAAGTGTATGGTGGTGAACCGTTCCAGTCGGGGTAGGCCAACATGGCCGGAGGGATCGTAGGGGGTCTGGGGTGTTGAAACAAGCTCGAAAGTGCCCGACGGGAGCCTCCTTCGGCGAGCGATTCTGGGGCAAGTTCGTTCCATGACCCAATATCAACGCAAATGGGTCATCTCGCCGACCTCAAGCACTACGCTGCCGCAGGGACAATGGATCAAATACGGCCTGAGCCGTCGCTCGATTTTACCTCACAACCGCTGCCGCCTGTGCCGCGACGTTTATTGACGGTCGCTGCTCGAGCGAGCGGCCGCTACTTCATCCACCAAACAACGTCCACCTTTTCGTGTGTCGCTTCACCAAGGCCCGACCGCCGCGTGACGGCTGTGCCACGAATTTGACGAAACCCCTCGTCGGTGGGCTCGCGATGGAACCGGTAGGTCCACGCGTGGACTATCGGGAAGCCAGGTACTTCAAACGCTGCCGCGGCCTGCAAATGGTAGGTTCTCGGTAGCGGATGAGCGTCATCGAGTAAGAAATCGCGGGAATGGACGGGTACGCGAACACGATCGTACTCGTTTGGCACGCCAGGCTGATTCGTGACTTCAATTTGGTCGAGCCGCACGAGCACGGTTTCGATGTCCAAGTCGCGGTAGAGCCAGCACTGACCAGCCACACAATCCTCGCCCGTCTTCAGAGCTGGATACCACGGGGCGCCGTAGAGAGTGCCTCGGATCCATGCCGGGACAACCGCGACAGGAGGCAGCGGCCACTGGTGCTGTCGTTTTTGACCATGGCATAGCGTTCCGTAAACAAAGACACCGTCCAACGAAAATCCTCACTGCTTTCGAAACATCGCATCGCGAAATGGCCCTTGGGCGGCTACCGCGTTTTGCCGCGGGTATGGTACCGCCACGTCGTGATCCGTCATCCTTGGATCTTCCCAAGGCGGATTCGTTTAAGATAGACGCTTTCGGCAGACGCAAGGTCGGCGCGTCGCCGAACGACGCCAACGGATGTCGCTTCCTTCCCAACCGGTCGCCAGGCAACATGAAACGATCTGATTGGCTGTCTTGCTGGCATCTGTCTGTTTGGCTTGTATTGGCCGATGTGACCCTGTCCGCAGCGACGACCAAGCCCGAAGAACCTGCTCTTCATTCCATCGACTTCAATCAAGACGTCCGACCACTCTTGTCGGACCGTTGTTTCTTATGTCATGGGCCTGACGAAGCAACTCGGGAAGCCGGACTGCGCCTCGACCAGCGCGGAGAAGCGGTGGCATCCGGTGCGATCGTTCCAGGCGATGTTGATGCAAGCGAGTTGGTCGCCCGAATTTTGTCGGGTGATCCCGATACCATCATGCCGCCGCCAGAATTTGGAAAGCCACTTTCGCGTGATGAGATCCAGATTCTACAGACCTGGATTGAAACGGAGGCTCCGTACCAAAGCCACTGGGCTTTTGAGCCACCGCGCTCGCCTGTCGTTCCCCCGGTCCAAAACGAAGCATGGTGTCGGAATGACATCGACCGCTTCGTTCTGGCGCGGCTTGAAGCGGTAGGCAAGAAGCCATCCACTCCCGCGACCGTCGAAACGCTGACCCGTCGTCTCCACTTCGATCTCACGGGATTACCGCCCGGCCTCCAGACGCTCAATCGAATGCTCGAATCGGGGAGCGTGATTGAAACCGAGGCGTTTTTCGGTGCGATGATCAAGGGCTTGATGCGGTCGCCGCAATTCGGAGAGCGTTGGGGGCGATGGTGGTTGGATGCCGCTCGCTATGCGGACTCAGCTGGCTATGAAAAGGACATGCCCCGCGAGGTTTGGTTTTATCGTGATTGGGTGGTTCGCGCGATGAACGAGGATCTCCCTTACGACGAGTTCATCTTGCGTCAGATTGCCGGTGACCTGTTGCCCGGTGCGACGCAAGCCGATCGCGTGGCCACGGGATTCTTACGCAATTCGATGACCAATGAAGAGGGCGGCGCTGATCCCGAGCAGTTCCGCGTGGAGGGGCTCTTCGATCGGATGGATGCGATCGGCAAGTCGATCCTGGGGATCACCACACAGTGCGCTCAATGCCACACGCACAAGTACGATCCCTTGAGCCATCAGGAATACTATCAGTTGTTTGCAGCGTTGAATGATTTCCACGAAGGTTCCATCTCCGTCTTCACGGACGAGCAGGCTCGGAGACGCGATGACGTGCTTACCAGAGTGGCGGCAATCCGAAACGTGGTGAAATCCAGCGTTCCCGACTGGTGTGACCGCGTCACTGAGTTCGCACAGATACAGGCTAGAAAGCAACTTGAGTGGAAAACCATGTTGCCGACCGAGCGTCCCTTTGAAGGCCAGAAGTTTCGCGTGCTGGGAGATGGCTCGATCGTGAGCGAAAGCTACGCACCCACGAAAGCGGACAATCGGTTCTCCTTGACGGCGGAGATTGGAACCTTGTCAGCGGTCCGGATTGACGCTCTGACGCACCCGCAGTTGCCACGCGGGGGACCTGGCCGAAGCGTGGATGGGACCGGGGCCATCACGGAGTTTGGTCTGACGATCACGCCGCAGTCCAAGGACGGCAAACCCATCAACGTGAAGTTTCGGAAAGCCGTCTCCGACGTCAATCCGCCACGCCGCAGACTCAAGTCCTATTATCGCAACAAGGACAGCGGCAAGGATGATCGCGTCACGGGGCCAGCCGCCTTCGCCATCGATGGGGATGCAAAGACCGCGTGGACCAATGACCTGGGACCTGGCCGGAGCAATCGCGACTGTCACATCGTGTTCATTCCGGAAGCACCCGTTGTGGTCAACGGTCCGGCCCAGCTCACATTTCGCCTGCAGCAGAAACATGGTGGTTGGAACAGCGATGACAATCAGAATTTCTTGGTTGGACGCTATCGTTTCTCGGTCAGCGAAACGCCCTTGCCATCGGAAGAGACCGGCGTGCCGGTCGGATCGCTTCCCTCCGCTGTGGAAGGTTTGATTCCAAAACCATCGACAGATTGGTCGACCGTGGATTGGGATCGCGTCTTCGATGTCTGGTGGCGATCTCAGCCGGAATGGCAAAATCAGGTGGCCGAACATGAAAAGGCTTGGCAACACTTCCCGGAAACCGCTTCGCAATTGGTTGTGAAGTCGCGCACGCAAGCGAGAAAGACATTTGTGCTCGCGCGAGGCGACTTCTTAAAGCCGACCCAGGCCGTGGAGGTGGCAGCGCCGGCATTCTTGAACCCCATGGAAGACGCCGGGGCTCCCGACCGCCTTCGATTGGCACGCTGGTTGGTTTCCGACAACGCGCCCACGACGCCACGAGTGGTCGTTAATCGCATTTGGCAGGCCTACTTTGGTCGGGGACTGGTGAAAACATCGGAGGATTTTGGTTTTCAGTCCTCGCCCCCAACCCATCCAGATCTACTCGATTTCCTGGCGACGGAGTTGATTGAAAGCGGTTGGTCGTTGAAACACATTCATCGGTTGATCATTGATTCGGCAACCTACCGCCAAGCGTCGAACGCTTCTCGTGCGCACTACCGCGACGATCCCGACAATCAATGGTTGTCGCGAGGCCCGCGATTGCGACTGCCGGCCGAGATGGTTCGCGATGGGGCTCTTTTTGCGAGCGGTTTGATCGATATGAGCGTTGGGGGCCCGCCCGTGTATCCACCTGCACCGGGCTTCCTATTCTTGCCGCCGACCAGTTATGGACCAAAAGTCTGGAACACGCGACAGGATGGCTCCGAGTATCGACGGAGCCTCTATGTGCAACAGTATCGAAGCGTGCCCTACCCACCTCTCCAAATGTTTGATGCTCCGAAAGGGGATGCTGCCTGTGTGCGACGGCCGCGCAGCAACACGCCTCTGCAGGCTTTGGTCTTGCTCAACGAACCGCAGTTTGTGGATGCGGCGCGCGCCTTGGCGGCTCGGATTCTCCGTGAGAACGCATCGATGCCGTCCACGGCAGCAACGGACCGAGACCGGATCATTCATGGTTTTCGACTGACCACGAGCCGCCACCCCGATGCCGATGAGATTGACGTGATCGCTGCCATGCTGCGAGAGCAGCGTCAGCGCTTCGCAAGTCAACCCGAAGCCGCGTTGGACGTGACGGGCATGGACGCGACGCTTTGTCGGCAGATACTGGGCGTCGCGAACGGTGAGTTGGCGGCATGGTTTGTTGTCGCCAGAACCCTTTTGAACCTGGACGAGGCCATCACGAAGTCATGAGCACGAGTTCATTCGGCCCCCGACGCGGGTTGCCATCGGTTGACCCCCAGGTCATTCGTCGGCGTTGGTTTATCCAGCAGTGTGGTGTTGGCATGGGCCAACTCGCCTTGACCAGCATGATGGCGGCCCGTGGCGATGTGTTGGCATCGGAGGCGGATCCACTCGCACCGCGCGCCCCTCACTTTCCAGCCAAGATCAAGAACGTGATCCTGTTGTTCATGGGGGGTGGCCCAAGTCAGTTCGAGATGTTTGATCCGAAACCCAAACTCGCGGACTTGGATGGCACACTCCCTCCGGCTGAACTCCTGGATGGATATCGCGCAGCGTTCATCAATCCGAACTCCAAACTCTTGGGCCCCAAGTTCCCATTCAAGAAGGCGGGGGAAGCGGGAATCGAGATCGCCGAGGTTCTGCCGCATACGGCCAAAGTGATGGATGACCTGTGTGTGATTCGATCGATGAAAACGGATGCCTTCAATCACGCACCGGCTCAGCTGATGATGAGCACCGGGTCACAGCAATTCGGTCGACCAAGTTTCGGTTCGTGGGTGTCGTACGGCCTGGGAAACGAATCACGGGACTTGCCCGCCTACATTGTGTTCAACAGCGGCAAAAAGGGCCCTTCCGCAGGTGCGGGCAACTGGAACAGCGGTTTCCTGCCGACCACTTACAGCGGCGTGGAATTCCGTAGTGCGGGCGACCCCGTGCTCTATTTGTCCAACCCCAAAGGGCTGGATCGCGAGACACAGCGGTCAACTCTGAATGCGGTCAATCAACTCAATCGCAAGCGGTTGGATGTCGTCGGCGATCCTGAAATTGCAGCACGCGTGAACGCCTATGAAATGGCGTTTCGTATGCAAGCCAGTGCACCGGAGGCGATGGATCTCGATGATGAGACCGAGGACGTGTTGAAGCTTTACGGTGCCGAACCCGGCAAGATGTCGTTCGCAAACAATTGTTTGCTCGCGCGGCGTTTGGTCGAACGCGGTGTTCGATTCGTGCAGTTGTTTCACGAATCGTGGGACCAGCATGGGGGACTCGTCGGTGGCATCAAGAGGAATTGCGCTGAGACAGATCAGGGGTGTGCCGCCTTGGTAAAAGACCTCAAACAACGGGGCTTGCTCGACGAAACCCTCGTGATCTGGGGCGGCGAGTTCGGTCGCACGCCGATGGTCCAAGGTGGCAACGATGGTCGTGATCACCATCCCAATTCGTTCACGATGTGGTTGGCCGGCGGTGGCATCAAGTCAGGAATCGTCTATGGAAGTACGGATGAACTCGGCTTTGATGTCGCCGAGAATCCCGTCCATGTCCACGACCTGCACGCGACCCTCTTGCACTTGCTGGGATTTGACCACAAACGCTTGAGCTTCCGATTTCAAGGACGTGATTATCGACTGACAGATGTTCACGGCGAATTGATTCATGGGATTCTGGACACCGCGTGAACCATGCCACGAACACGCTATGGTCGTCGACCTTGAGTGTCGGCGCCCCATGGTCGGCTGGCCCCCGAGTGTTAGCGGAGCGCTGTTTCTTGCATGATCCGATTGATCGCGTTGAGCATTGCCAAGATCGTGCTTTCGACGCTATCGGTGCTGACACCGATGCCCCGGTACGTGCGTCCTTTGTGTTCCACCTCCAGATTGACCTCGCCAATGGCATCTCGTCCAAGCGTGGCACTTCGAACACGAAAATCCTTGCAGACCAACTCGATGCCAGTGATCTTCTCCACGGCCCAAAAGGCAGCGTCAATGGGCCCGTCACCTTGTTGCACTTCCTCCGTCTGCTCCGTGTCACCGTTTGACAGCGTGACGCGAACGCGCGGCGTCGCCGACCGACTGCTGGTCACTTCGTAATCCACCAGCGACCAGGATTCGCCGACGCTCCCGCTGATTTGTTGTTGAACCAAGGCAACGATATCGCCGTCGTAGATCTCCTTCTTCTTGTCTGCCAGCTCCTTGAAACGTTCAAACACTTCTTGCAGTTGCTCACCGGACAGGTTGAATCCCAGCGTCTTCGCGCGATCGGCCAACGCAGCACGTCCGCTGTGTTTGCCCAGTACTAAATCGGTCTTCGCGAATCCCACTTCTGCAGGTGACATGATTTCGTAGGTGCTTCGCTCCTTCAGCATGCCGTCCTGGTGAATGCCCGATTCATGTGCGAACGCGTTGCGACCGACAATGGCTTTGTTGCGTTGAACGGCGATCCCCGTCACCTTGCTGACCAACCTGCTAGCTGGAACCAAACGCGCGGACTCGATCTGCGTCTCGCAGTGGTAGAAATCGCTTCGCGTTTTCATTGCCATCACGACCTCCTCCAGGGCCGCGTTCCCGGCCCGTTCTCCGATTCCATTGATCGTGCACTCAATCTGACCAGCTCCAGCTGCCACGGCGGCAAGTGAGTTGGCAACGGCCATTCCTAAGTCGTCATGGCAATGCGTGCTCAACACGGCTTTGTCCATATTCGGGACACGATTAACCAGCATCTTGAAGCGGTCAAAGATCTCTCCCGGTGTCGCGTAGCCGACCGTGTCAGGCACGTTGATGGTGGTCGCCCCAGCGTCGATCGCGGCTTCAACGACGCGACACAAGAAATCGTGCTCGGTCCGGCAGGCGTCTTCGGGCGAGAACTCCACATCGTCGCAATAGCCAGCCGCTCGCCTCACCCCCGCGACGGCACGTTCAACGATCTCATCCGGCGACATTCGCAGTTTGAATTCACGGTGGATCGCGCTGGTCGCCAAGAAAACGTGGATGCGTGCCGAGGGCGCCACTTTGAGCGCTTCCCACGCGCGGTCGATATCCTTCTCATTGCAGCGGGCAAGACCACAGATCGTGCTGCCACGGACGGTCGAGGCGATCTGATGGACCGATTTAAAGTCACCGGGTGACGCGATTGGAAAACCTGCTTCGATGACGTCCACACCAAGGTCCACCAGCGACTGGGCAACTTCCAGCTTCTCAGCCAAGTTCATGCTGGCGCCAGGCGATTGCTCTCCGTCCCGCAGCGTCGTGTCAAAGATCCGGATCGATCGAGAGACGTGAGACGGTTCATCGTTGGTGTTGGTGTTCATCGATTTCTTTGAGAGGGATCGGAGGGGAAGGGGACGGGGTTTGATGAGCGCCGAAAAGCCACAAAAAAACCCGAGTCGCACTGGCATGCGGCCCGGGTGGCAGTTGATTTGGTTTGTGACGATCGAATTGTCACACCTGACACTGCCACCGAGATCCGCCCAGGAGGCGGTCGGCTAGCAGGAGGGTGAGAGGCAGTCGTTCGGTCATCAGATTCGTCATACGGCAGAGCTTAGCTGGAATCCGATGGTTCGGTCAAGCGATGATGGGACAGGGCTCAGTGCAAAAGGGTTCGCAGTGGTCCCAGGCGTTCTCTTTGGCATCGCACGGTCGCGCCCAAACGCGAGACGCCTGTCAGTCAGACTCGGGGTCGGCGTTCTGTGCTTGTTTGCCAAATCGAACCAGGAGTGCCGGCAAGAAGATGATGTCTGCGAATAGGGCCGCCGTGAGCGTCATGCAGCCCATGATCCCGAACAGCCTCGCGTCGCGTGAATCACCGGCGATCGCGGATGCCAGACCTGCCACGAGAACAAGGGTGGTCATCAGGAGCGCCGACCCCACACCTGTGAATGCACGACGAATCACGTCTTGGTGCGTCCCGCCCGCCAAAGACTCTTCTTGATAACGCGTCAAAAAGTGAATCGTGTCGTCGACCGCGATTCCAATGCAGATTGTGAACACGCAAACGGTCACCATCTCCAGATACTGGCCGGCGAAAACCAGAGAAGCCGCCGTGACGGCGAGCGGAAAGAGGTTGGGAACGATGGAAATCAAACCGATGCGCACGGACCGATAGACGATCGTCAAGACGATCCAAATGATGATGGTGGCGGTGCCCAAGCTGGTCGCCAGGTCAGCAACGATCTGATAGATGTTTTTCCATCGCCAGACCGAGTCGCCCGTGAGCTTGAGCTCGAATCCCGCGTGTTCATTTTGGATGGATTGAAGCCCGGCTTCGATCCTTTGGAACGTCGGGCCGTACGCCGCAATCCCACGGTCTTGAATGCGGAATTGCACCGACGCGTTCCGGTATTCGGGTGTGTAGAACGCGCGTTTTAGCTCGGCGGGAAGGAGATCGAGCAAGCTCATTCGCTCGGCTGGTTCTCCATCGCCTGGCAACGCCTTAAGCAAATCCTGCAGACCCAGTGGGTGGCCGATCAACGATTCTTGGCCAAGGGTCTGCTCAACGGCTTGCAGCACCGTGAGCACTTCGGATTCGCGGTTTTCTGGTTGCCAGCGGATGGTGACATGCCCAAATTCAAGTCCTCCCAAAGACTGGTCAAGCCAACGCAAACCGCGCGCGGCCTCGCCTGATTCGCTCAAACCGCTGAAGCGTTTTTCATCCGGTTTCAATTGAAGCGAAACGATGGCGAGGACGAGCGTCGACAGGATGGCCAAGGTTGCCACCCATCGATGATTCCGAAGCACGGCGGAGACGATGCCGCCAACGCGTTGAAGCTGTTGGTCCACCAGGCTCTTGCCAAGGCCCACGTGCAATCGCCGTCCGAGTGGGCTTCGGCATCCGAGCGGGATCACGGTCACGACGCTCAGGAACGTCATGGCGACGCCGACGACACAACACCACCCAAATTCACGCACCACTTCGTGGTGTGCGGTGGTGAGCGTGATGAAACCGATCGCCGTCGTGACGCTTGTCAACAAGCACGCGAGGCCGACCCGTGTGAGGCCTCTTCGCGCTGCTAGCTTCGGCGACAGACCCGCGGCACGTTGCTGACGAATTTCCACCATCAGGTGCACCGCATCTGTGAGTCCCACCAAGCTAATCAGCACCGGAACGATGATGTCATTGAACGGGTTGTCATGCAGATCCAGAAATCGCAACATGCCCGTCGTCCAGAACACACCGAGCGCAGGTGCAATGGCGACCAACAAGACAGCGGCGAGACCACGGAACAAGATCAATGCGGAGACCATCATGATCCCGTACCCAACCAGTTGATACTTCTTGGAGTCATGAACATGGTTGTTGACCGTCATCAGATGCAGTGGCGCGCGTCCCGTCATCAGAAACGCGATGCCGTGATCCGCGCCGGTTTCATCGGCGGCTTGCTCCGCCGCCCTCCGTATGCGATCCGTCACATCGTCATCATCGCGCACGTGAAACCAGTCGATGGTCAAATGAATGACAAGCGTGCAGCCGTCTGGTGAGATGAGCTGCCCAACGGCAAGCGGGTTCTCAAGCGTCTTGGCTCGAGCTGCCTCAAACTGTCGTGAGGTGGCTCGCGGAGACGGCAAAAGGGTTCCCGTCAAGCCAAACAGGTTGAAGCTGGGGATGTTGTCGAGCCAAAGCACACGCTCGATTTGCGGCATCGACTCGAGTCGCTTGATCACCGACTCGATGGCAAGCATGCGTGGTCCACAAAAGAAACCGATTTGATCGGCCGGTGCCACGCGAGCGATCAGGACGCACTCGCCGCCCGCGACTTGAAACGGTTCGACGTTGCTGGGAGGACGCTCTGGGAATTCCATGCCGGTGCCATCAAGCACGGGCGTGTCGGAACGATCCCGGGTTTCGTTCGCGGACGCGTCCCGCCAGAGTCGCTCCGTGATCAGCGTGGGATTCCAAATCCCGATGGCGGCAAACGTTGATAGCGCAATCAAAAAAACCAATTGCACCCCGGGATGGTCGGCCCACCAAGAAAACACGTGTGCCGACCGACGTGTATCAGGTTGCCTTGCCGTGCCCTCAGCATCGTGCGTCATATCGCTCCTGGCTGTGCGCGAGGGTCGTGGCAAGCTCAATCGAAGTGTCGGTGGCGAACGGCGCGGGCAACTTCGTCTTGCGTCAAGCGGTTGTCCCGGTTGCGGTCATAGCGACGAAATCCGAAGCGTTGAAAAGCCACAGGTGTTTCTTCGCGCTCAACCACGCCGTTGCCATCCCGATCCATTGAAGTCATGAACGCGCGTGCCGCTTGCCCCGCCTTCTTTTCCTGTTCCAAGCGAGCCTGCTTGGTTTGTTGCAGCGCGATCTTGGCTGCATCAGGTTCGGTCATGCTCGGTGACTTGGATTTTCGGCGGGGTATGGCGATGTCGAAGAACGCGATGGCCATCTCTTCCCACGTCTGATCTCCCCAGCCTACATACTCGCCAGGTGCCGGGTTGACGGGATTGCCTTTTGAGTTGTCGAACGTCACCGACATCGAAAGATGAGTGAGATCGTCACAGGGGATGGGTTCCACAAACTGATACCAGTGTTGCCAATTGAAGTCGTATCGAGGAACGCGTAGGAGGGGGGTGGTCCGACCTTGGGCCTCGACGGAGTTGAGCTCGAAGGAGCGTCCACGAAGATGCATGTGCGGGGAAGCGCTTAAAAGGAGACCGTTGGAAGGAAGTCCACGGAGTGACATGTGGACCTCATGATCTGAAACGTCGGGGGGAATTTCAAACTCGTGATTGATGGCCAACCGAGTGGTGACTCTGTGAGTGGTATCTGCGTCCTCCGCAAACCAGATTCCCAACCGAGATCGGTCCCGCTCCTCGCGACCTCGCGGCGTGTAGTGCATCTGAAACACCAGTTTGGATCCTGCAGGGACATGCCGAGCGTAGCCCTGAGGAAAGACACCGGTACGCTGGCCCGGTACATAGGCGCCCAGAAATCCGATGCCATCATACGATGAGCCGTCAGGAGGACGGACAAACACAATGCTGTGGTGAACCACCGCCGGTTCGCCTGGAACGACCTGTGCGGCTCGCACCCACTTGTCTTCGGTCCAGCCTGGATCCACAACGAAATATTGATATTCCACCACCCCATCGGCCGGGACGACAAAGGGTCGTTCGCGCATCGCAAGTTCGACGTCGGGGACCTCAGCCAGGTGCCAGGGACTTGCCGCGTGGTCGGCAAGATGGTCTTGCGCAGAGTCCCATTGGGCAGGCACGTCTCCCTTTGGCATCCCCAGGTCGACCCAGCGTTCTAGGATTTGGCGATCCGATTCCGGAACACGACGTTGGCCAACGAAGCTTCCCACCGCGGGGTCAGCATGCCAGGGCGGCATGCGTTCGTCGTCGATCACCTCCAACATCATCTGCCCCCATCCAACCACCTCGTCATATTCCGTCAGCGCAAAGGGTCCAATCTGCCCCGGACGATGACACTCGACACAGTGACGATTCAACAGCGGCGCAATATCTCGGTGGAAGGTGACGTCGGCAGACGCGTTCTCGAGTGCATGGACTTGTTCATGACGGAACGTGATCAGGCATCCCACGCTGTCGGTGCGCGCAACGTCAACGTTGTCATCACCCAAGATCTGTTCAATCGCCAGCTCAAGGTCGCGCCGACTGGGCGTGGATTTGGCTTTGCCCGGCAGATACTGATCGTCAACGCGGCCTTGATAGCGAACCAAGCCAGTCGGGTCGATGACAAACACTTCTGGAGTTCGCGTGGCACCCGCCGTTCGTGCGATGGATTGATCCGCGTCCTTTGCAATTGGAAAATCCAAGGCCAGGTCGCGTCGGTATCCCGCGATCTCCACCGGTGAATCTTGAAGGTTGCTATTCACACCGATCACCTGAACGCCCCGATCGGCAAATCGGCTCGCAATCCGCTGCAATCGCGGACCGTAGATCCTTGCAAGCGGGCACTCCGTGCCAAGGAAAGCCAATACCAACACCGAATCGGGCGCTACTTGGATGGTGTCTCCAGCAACGTCGCGAAAGTCGCAAGTGCGAAGCGTTTCAGCTGCGCTCGCACTCCAACGCACCCCAAACAGCAGGCCGAGCAGCATCGCGCTGCAAAGCATCTGGACGGTCATTCGGTATGGCCGGCACATTGGCAGCGAATTCATTGAGGAAGACGAGCGGCAGGCGACGCCTCGCTGGCGGCTAGGACTTCAGTAAGCTATCGCCCGACATTTCGGGGGGCTTTTCAAGTCCCATTAGATCAAGAACCGTGGGCGCGATGTCGGCAAGGCGACCGCCCGCGCGTAGCGTCGCGTTTTGCTTATCGGGATCCACGACAATCAAGGGGACTTGGTAGGTGGTGTGGGCCGTATGCGGGCCGCCCGTTTTGGGATCGATCATCTGTTCGCAATTGCCGTGATCGGCGGTGACAATCAGCGAACCGCCCGCTTCCAAAACGGCGTCAACAATTCGGCCAACACAGGCGTCAACCGCTTCCACCGCCTCCACCGCGGCCTGCAAGACGCCGGTGTGTCCAACCATGTCGCCGTTGGCAAAGTTGATGATCAGGAGATCTTCTTGTCCGCCAGCGATGGCATCGAGCACTTCCTGTGTGATTCCTTCCGCGGACATCTCAGGTTTTTGATCGTAGGTAGCCACATCACGCGGCGACGGCACCAAGCCTCGGTCCTCACCGTCGAATGGGTCGTCGCGATAGTCGTTGAAGAAGAACGTGACGTGGGGGTACTTC
>JBCCYK010000119.1:0-18922 GCA_039189905.1 Planctomycetota bacterium | reverse complement strand
CGTGGGCGATCGCCCACGTGTACGGCCGACGGACCCCGGCAGATTTCGCGGCTCTTGCCGCGGATGTTGCTCGATATTCAAAACCGGGGCCAGCTCGCTGCGGGGATGACGACCTTCAATCCTCAACGGTCCGCCTTGCTGCGAACGCGACGCGATGTGGGGACCGTTACTGAAGTGTTCCGCCTCAATCACCGGGCGAAGTGCGAGAATCTGATGCGCCATCTGGCCGCGCCCGCCGCCATCGGCCACGTTCGCTACGCGACCTGTGGCCAAGACGATCGGTCGTACGCGCAGCCCTTTGAACGACCCCACATCCACAAACGGAAGTGGTTCAGCTTCTGCTTCAATGGGCAGCTCGCCAACTACAGTCTCTTGAAAGAGCGATTGCTCACCGACGGCGATCATCACCTCTCCCTTGGGACCGATACGGAGATCATCCTGCACGAATTTGGTCGCATCCTTTCCGAAGCACCCGATCGAGTTCAGTGGATCGATGTCTTGCGTCAGGCGTGCAGCCAGTTTGATGGCGCGTATTCGTTAGCTGCCTTGACGGCCGAGGGCGAAATGGTCATCGCCCGAGATC
This sequence comes from Planctomycetota bacterium, assembly GCA_039189905.1. GTDB lineage: Bacteria > Planctomycetota > Planctomycetia > Pirellulales > Pirellulaceae > Rhodopirellula. The sequence goes on along the minus strand of JBCCYK010000119.1, from coordinate 18,339 downwards.
CACTTGGCATGAAGCCAATGTGCTACGTCTATGAGGGACCGCTTTTTGCAGCCGCCAGCGAAAGCGTGGCCTTGATCAACCTCGGCTTTGGACCGGAGCAAATTCGATCTTTGGCACCCGGACATGCGATTATTGTCGACCCGGAAACCGGTATGCGCATCGAACGGTTCGCAGAACCAAAGAACCCGCGTCACTGCTTCTTCGAATGGATTTACTTTGCCAACGTCGCCAGCACGCTGGATGATCGCAGTGTGTATCTGACTCGAACGAACCTCGGACGAGAGCTGGCAGAAGCCGAGCGACAGTTTCAACGGGTTGATTTGGAGGACGAGGATACGATTATCGTGCCGGTCCCGGACACGTCCAAGGCGGCGGCGGACTCCATGGCCTACGAATTGTCGATCCCATGCCGTGAGGGGTTGATCCGCAATCGTTATGCCGGACGCACCTTCATTGAAGGGGGCCAAGCCCGAAAAGCAAAAGCGGCCGCCAAGTACACGCCGCTGCAGGAAGTCTTGCGCGGCAAGAAAGTGATCTTGGTCGAGGATTCCATCGTTCGAAGCACGACGATGAACGCGTTGCTGGATCGTATCCGCCATGTCGGTGGCGCCAAGGAAATCCACGTGCGTGTTGCCTGCCCACCGATTGTGGCGCCATGTTTTTACGGCATCGACATGAGCACGGTCGACCAGCTCATCGCACCAAAATACTTTGGACTTGATGGTCGCTTGACGGACGAAAATCAACAGGACTTGGCGGATGATTTGGGAGCTGACTCCCTGCGATATTTGCCCGTCAGTGCCATTTCCCGTGCCTTGCAACTTCCCGCCGAAAACCTTTGCCAGGCTTGCGTAACCGGAGACTACCCGACGCCGGTTGGTCAGCAGCTCTATCAGATTTCTGTGGAGCATCGTGGGGATCCGGATATCGGAACGCGGATGTACGAGCGGCTTGCTCGCATCAACTCTTGATCGGAAGCTTCTCAGCGCTTCATGCTTTCATTGGACACACCGGTTCCGCCAAGGGCCATCACTCTCAAACAGGCCTTGGCTCGCCAGTGGCCGATCTTGACGACGGAGCAATCACGGCACGTTGATCGCGTCGCGATTGCGAAGCATGGTGTTTCCGGTTGGGCGCTGATGCAAAATGCCGCGGCGGCCTGCGTCGAACAAATCCGGGCCCTGATTGATGGACGACGGGTGGGGATCTGTGTGTTGTGTGGTCCTGGCAACAATGGAGGGGATGGCTATGTGATCGCACGTGATCTCGCGTTGGACGGTCACCGCCCCGTCGCCGTCTGCGTCAGTGATCCCAACCGCCTGAAGGGCGATGCCCGCTTGGCGTTTCAGGAAGCCGAACGCAGGGGCGTGCGAATCGAGTCGTGGACTCAATTCCAATCAGCAGCGTTCGCAACGCGAATCAGAGCCGAAGGTGACATCGGGTTGGTGGTTGACGCGCTTTTGGGGACGGGAGCTCACGGCGCCCCGCGAGACGACGTTGCGGGTGCAATCCACTGGGCCAATGAGTTCAACGTAGGGGATGAATCCGAAAGAATGCGCGCAAGGAAGTTTCTTCGGATCGCGATCGATGTGCCGTCGGGGTGGGACGCCGACACGGGGCACAGTCATGAGCCGACTTTTCAGGCGGACCTCACGCTGACGTTCGTGACCCCAAAGCCAGGCATGGTCGTCGCGGTTCAGGGGCACGGTCAGGGTGAGCACGGACATGGTTCTGGTGAGCCACTTGGGCAGGTCCGCGTGTTGGATATTGCATTACCGGCAACCGCAAAAAGAGAACTCGGGATCCCGGATCATCCTTCCGTTGAACCCGACACGCATAGCACTTAGGCTTTGCAGTTTCCGACCGATCCCTTTGTATCCAACGCCCCATGCGATCGAAATCTCAGTCCGGCGCGAGCCCGTCCCCCGTGCCCTGCGTTTGCAATCCTCTCTTCGTAACGACCCTGGCGCTGGCTGCCCTGACCATCGCTGGCTGCCCCAAGCCGCAGCCTGTGGCCAAATCGGACGCGGACACTCCGCCCGCGACAACGAAGGTGGTCGAGGCCACCCCTGCTGATGATCCAGAAGCGCTAACGGCCTTGGAAGAGGCGGGATTCGTGCTGACGAAGAGTGGCGATGCGGTTGTGAAGTTAACGATCAACACGGATGAGCCGATCGGGGAGGCATTGAAACATCTTTCAGGAGCCCCGAGCGTGAGCGAGATTCTCATGTCCGGCGGCGGGGTCACGGATGAGGGCATGGAGAATCTCGGTGAGCTCAAGCGTCTTGAAAGGCTCGATTTGACAGCGTCCGCCATCACGGATGCAGCCTTGGGGCCGATCGGCAAGTTGCCGAACCTGATCGTTTTGCGATTGCGTCGAACCGGGGTGACCGACCCGGGGCTGGCGAAGCTGGTCAACCTCACGAAGCTTCGTGCACTGGACCTTCGCAATAGCAACATTGGTGATGAGGGGATGGAGCACGTCGCGAAGATCAAGTCGCTTGCGGACGTGCAACTTGAAAAATCAAAAGTCAAAGACTCCGGGGTTCTGAAGTTAAGTGCCCTGCCCCTGAAATCGTTGAACCTGAACTTTTGCACTGCGATTAGCAATGACATCATGCCCATGGTCGGAAAGATGGCGACGATGGAGCAGCTGCAAGTCGCGTTTTCCAAGATCGACGATGAAGGGATGGCTTCCCTTGCTGGACTGAAGAATCTGAAGAGGGTTGGTATTGTCGGCTGTGACGTGACAGGCTTGGGGATCCAGGCAATCAAGGGTTGCGACAAACTGCAACGTTTGGACTTGCGTGAAACTTCCGTCGGCGATGATGCCTGTGAATTGATCTCGCAGATGGGTTCGCTTCAAGTGATTGACTTGCGTGAATGTCGACTTGCCTCAGCTGAAGGGCTCTCCAAACTTGGCAAGTTGACCGGCCTTACGATCTTGATCCTGTGCGAAACCAAGGCGAACGATGAAACGATGGAAAGCCTGGGGGGGCTCGTCAATCTGACCGAATTGAATCTGGAAGCGACCTCCATCACCGATGAATCCGCTCCGGTGCTTCTCAAGATGACAAAGCTTGAGAACTTGAACTTGACTGGAACGCGTTTGACGGACGAAACCTTCAGTCAGTTGACTGGTCTGAAAGCCCTCAAAACGCTCAATGTCGCCAACACGGACATTGGTTTCGAGGCATCGGACGCTCTCCTGATGGCAAACGAAGACCTCGACTTGATCGAGTACTGATGCCGCCTGCAAGCCGTCGTATCGAATCCCACGAAACCACTGTCGAAAGGCACCGCACCTATATCGATGCGGTGGATGGCGATTGCGTCATCGATGTGTTGCAAGGACAACTCTACTGGATGTGCGAGTTGGCGGGGTGCATGTCGGCGGAGTTTGTGGACAAACGCCACCCGCCGTACACGTGGACGATCAGGCAAGTGCTTTCGCATTGCTTGGATTGCGAGCGAATTTTTGGGGATCGGATGCATCGAATCGCTGCGGGAGACAAAACCGATCTGCCTGGATTTGACGAGAACGCGTACGCAGATGCTCGTTTCGGATTGGGAAACATCGGGCACTTGGTGGCAGAATGGGGCCATGTGCGTCAAGCGAATTTAGGCTTGTTGGATCGCATCGTTCCGCGTGCCTGGGATCGTCGCGGCTGCGTCGATGGACATCCGATTACGGTCCGTGCACTTGCCTGGCTAGCGGCCGGGCACTTGCAGCATCACCTCGACATCGTCGAGATGCGTTGTGAGATTCAGGTGCCCCGGAGGCCCGAGGCCGAGCGTGGATGAGTCAAGAGCCGACGTCCATGTTCGCGAAGGGGATGCTACGTCGTCTCGCGGCGAGTGAGTTCATCACGCAGGCGAGCCGCCAGTTCGTACTGTTCTTCTTCCACGGCCGCGGCGAGTTGCTCATGCAAGGTCTTCCCAACATCGTATTGGGACCGCATCGATTCACGCATTTCCGTGAGTCGTTGCACCAGGTCGTCTTCTTCGAAGTGTTCTTCCGCTTCATGTTTGGCGAAGAACGACCGCATGGTCTCAAGGCCTTCGTTGATGGCCGAAATCGCGTCCTCAGGGGCCTCGTCTTCGAGATAACCGAGGGCTTGTGCCTGCGTGCGATGAAACAGAACGAAGGGACGGTACTGCTCGTGTGATGCGGTCCACTCTTCGTCCGGCGATGTCTCTGAGGACAAGTCCATCAGTCGCAGGGTGTGATCGGCATCCATCACGGCACGGTGGTAATACTGCAGGTGAAGCCAGCAAATCCGGCGGTGGTAAAACTGCATGAATTCGCGGTCCACGTCGGCGCAACCCGCCTCATCCAGCGGCTCGTTGTCTTTCCGAAGCTGAAGCCACTCGACGCAGCTTTCGAAGCCATGCACCGATGCCTTGTCAGGCCGACCCGACACCTCGAGCTGTAGGATGCCCATGTCGACTCGCATCTGGAGAAGATCGCGACCGTCATGGCCCTTGATCATGCGTACATTCAGGCTTTGTGGATCAAAGTCCCACTCACTGAGATAGTCGTCGAGGTGATCGGGACGTTTCTTGCCCATGCTGGTCGCGTACGGATGCGTTTCAATGACGAGAGAGATGCCAGTTTCGGTGCTCACTCTAAGTATACCAGCGCGGTTCCCAATCGAAACCAGATTGGTCCAACAGTCGACGGCGGATGTTAGTCGTCCAGCCCGGGCGACCTGCGCATTCGTTTTGTTTCGGATCGCCGGCGTTTGGAAGCCACACGTCGCCGCTTGCTCCCCAAGGTGGGTTTGGTTTCCCGTCTTGCTTTGGGCGGGTGCTGGGTTTCACGTAGCATTTTGGCTAATCGTGAGCAGGCTTCCGCCAAGTTGCGATGCTGGTCTCGATGCAAATCACAGTGCAACAGAAAGTCGCCATCCTGATTGATTCGGTTGCGATTGCGACGGAGGAATCGGTCTCGCCAAGCGTCCGTGAACCCCCTGCCCGCGAACGGTTGCCATCGCAAGCAAACCTTGGAGTTGACTTTGTTGACATTCTGCCCGCCGGGGCCGCTGCTGCGCACCGCAGTCCAGCGCAACTCGTGGTCGCGGATGACAAATTCTGGCGTGACTCGTATTTCTGGCATGGCTCAAAACGTCTGGAAAATCACAGCGATGCTGCAGAAAGGATAAACTGAGTCGATGCGGATGGAAATCGAACCTTGTTTGCAGATGGCCCGTTAGCCCGTCCCTTGACACCGATCATGTTTCGATTGCCAAGCGTCATCGATGTGGAGATGAATGACGCAGCATTAGCATCCACGGTCGACGCGTTACCCGGAAGGAGAACGGCACTCTTGAACCAACACTGGAATCCCGAATCGGAGTAGTCCCTAATGCCAGTCAACAGTGGAGGTGGATTTCGAGCAATCGCTTATACGTGGAAGAAGGGACGCGAGGCGGGGGGCATCTGGAAACTGTACAAGGCGATGCGGTCTCGCAATTCCTGCAAGACCTGCGCGCTGGGGATGGGGGGCCAGAAAGGGGGCATGGTCAATGAGTCGGGATCGTTCCCCGAGGTCTGCAAAAAGAGTTTGCAGGCCATGGTTGCTGACATGCAACCAGGAATCGTGGACCCATTCTGGTCGGAGCACAGCATCTCGGATTTGGCCACGTGGACACCGCGTCAACTCGAGCATGCCGGACGCTTGGTGCATCCCCTTCGGTATCGACAAGGATCCGATCACTACGAACCGATCACGTGGGAAGAAGCGTTTGATTCGATCGCCAGCACATTCGGGTCGCTGCAACCGGACGAGACATTCTGGTACTTTAGCGGCCGCAGCAGCAACGAGGCTGGGTTCTTGTTGCAGTTATTGGCTCGAGTCTACGGGACCAACAACGTCAATAACTGCAGTTACTACTGCCATCAAGCAAGTGGCGTTGGGTTGCAATCGGCCGTTGGCAGTGGAACGGCAACGCTTCAGTTGGAGGATCTTGAGAAGGCGGACCTCGTCTTTTTGATTGGTGGCAATCCCGCCAGCAATCACCCCCGCATGATGACCAGCTTGATGGGGGTGCGCCGCCGAGGGGGCCGCGTGGTGGTGATCAATCCCGTGCGCGAAACGGGGCTGGTGAAATTTCGTGTTCCGAGCGATCCGTTTTCGCTGTTGCTAGGCACCAAAGTGGCCAGCCACTACGTGATGCCACACATTGGCGGCGACCTGGCTCTGCTGTGGGGCATTGCCAAGGCGTTGCGCGAGCGTCAATGCATCGATCTGAGCTTCTTGGAATCGCATTGCCGCGATCACGAAGCCTACCTGTCGCGCCTCGACGCGTTGGAGTGGGATGAGATCGTGACCAAGTCCGGCGTGGAGAAAGCTGAGATCGAATCGATTGCGAATGTCTACGCCAGCAGTGAAAGGACGGTTTTTTCCTGGACCATGGGGATCACCCACCACGCCCACGGTGTCGACAATGTGCAGGCCATTGCGAACCTGGCGTTTTGTCGCGGCATGGTTGGCCGCCCCGGTACCGGCCTGATGCCGATACGCGGTCACAGCAACGTCCAAGGGATTGGTAGCGTCGGCGTGACACCCAAGCTCAAGCAAGCGATCTTTGATTCACTCCAATCCAAGCACGGCTTGCAGTTGCCGGTAACCGAAGGGCTGGACACGCTTGCGTGCATGGAGCGTGCTGCGGCGGGTGATATCAAAGCCGCATTCTGCCTGGGGGGCAATCTTTATGGCTCCAATCCGGACGCACGGTTCGCCGAGAAGGCGATGTCGAATCTGGAGATGAACGTGATGCTGAGCACGACGCTCAACACAGGTCACGCCCATGGCCTCGCGAAGGAGACTTTCGTGTTGCCCGTTCTGGCTCGGGATGAAGAGCCACAACCAACGACACAGGAATCGATGTTCAACTATGTGCGATTGAGCGACGGTGGTCCCCGTCGGTTGCCCGGTCCTCGAAGCGAGGTGGAGGTGATCGCCACCCTGGGGCGGCGTATGCTTCCGGATGCCCAGGGAATCGATTGGCTGGAGATGGCCAAGACGTCCACCATTCGAGCTTGGATCGCGGATGTCGTGCCGGGTTACCAAAGCATCCGAGAGATTGATTCGAGCAAACGAGAGTTTCAGATCGAGGGCCGAACCTTTCACGAACCCCGATTCGCCACGGAGGACGGTCGCGGCGTGTTGCATTGCCACCGTTTGCCGCCTTTGAAGGGCAATCGAGATGACGAACTCCGTTTGATGACGGTTCGCAGTGAAGGCCAGTTCAACACGGTCGTCTACGAAGAGGAGGATCTATACCGCAACCAAGATCGTCGCGACATCATTCTCATGCACAACGAGGACCTACAACGCTTCGGTTTGAAACACAACCAATTGGTTGAGGTCTTCAACGATGTTGGCAGCATGTCACCCGTCTTGGCCCGTGGCTACAACCACATTCGCCCCGGGAACGCGTTGATGTACTACCCTGAGTCGAACGTCTTGGTCTCGCGTCACGCGGATCCCAACAGTCGTACGCCGGCCTTTAAGGGCGTGGTCGTCCGTGTGCGAGCCGTCAGTCCGGTTTGATGCCGCATCGATTGATAAACAGCGTCTAGTTCAAATGGCGGTCGGCAAAATCGATGTACCGTTCCCAGTCGGCCTCAGTCAAGTCATGTCTGCCGGCACGAATGTGGTACTGCAGGGCATCCTCCCCAACGACGGAGTCGATGTCGGGGAAATGAGTCTGTAACAAACTAAGGTGCGTTTCTGAATTCAATCCTTTGGAAGCGGTAGACTCACTGACCAATCCCCGGCGACCGCAGGCTTCATAGGCGGCGGCCGCCAGCGCCACCGACAGGAATTCGCCGCGAGGATCCGCCCAACGATCATCCTCTGCACTTCCCACGGCGACTGGCCGGGGGGCGCATGCTGCAATCAGCAAGTGTTGGTCGATGGGAAGCTCCCCCTCGTTCTCGTTGAATCGAAGAAACTTGTCGCAGAACCAATGGGGAAAATTCGTGTTGATGCGGCCAACGGTTTCACCGATCGCGCGTCGTGAAAGGGCTGCCCCTCCGCAGCCCGAGTCGTTGCTAACAATCATTGCGAAACGCGGGTCCGTCGCGCCAGCCCAAAGTGCCGTCTTTCCGAGCCGAGAGTGCCCAATCACCGCAACCTGGGCTGCATTGATGCCAAGCTCAGCTTGTTGCGTCACAGCATCCAAAATGCACGACAGCCCGTAAGCCCATGCGGCAATGCTGCCGGGGCGTTCCGGCGGATCGAGGTCGCGCGACCAGCCATTCCACAATGAATGCACGCCGTTCTGAAAACCATCGTCAAAGTCAGGGTCGATGTCACCGTAGTACACCGAGATCAACGCGTAACCACGTTCAATGATGGTCTGACGCGGCCAGCGAGACTTGGCCACGCCCCGTCCGGCATCGATCGCCACGTTGCCATCGGTGGTGCCATTCTTTCGGTCCCGCATCCAACTGTCTGGAATGCGAACCTGTGGGTCATCGGTGGTCGAATGATTCCCTTGGAAGTTGAGTCCGAGGAAAGCGGGGACCGGATTGCGAGCGGATGCAACAGTGGGGACATCGATCAACACATGGACGCGCACGGGATCGACGCCCTCGGAACCACTGACCGCGTGGATGACCACATCGAGGTCGTGACGCGTGGCGATGCCACCCAAAATTGGCCATCGTGCCGACGTGCGCTCGATCGTCACCGTGCGTTGGCCGGGGACACGACCGTAAACGTTCTTGGTAAACGCTTCTAACAGCTCCCGTCGTCGACTCGCCCAATCGCCTTCCGAAGCGTCTTGTCCCTTCGACCCAGCAAAAACGGGTGGTAGCTGGAAGGACGCGATCTTGGATTCGTCGTAATTGGCTTCGAACTTTTGTGCGTGCGCCAGCGAGGTCATCATGTGTGCGATGCCCACCGAAAGGAATCCGATCAAAACTGTCAATCGAAGCGGCGGGGAGCCAAACATATTGGGGATCTCAACGAGATGACGGTCAACAACGATTCGCGGTTGCTACTTGGTTTTCCAAAGCACAATCTTGTCGGTGTCGTTGGAACTCGGCGGCCCGTTCGTACTTCGGCCATGCGTGATATCGTGCTTCAGATCAGCCAAAAGGCTGTCAACTAAACTGGGTTCTGCTTCGAATACATTGTGTTGTTCACTGGGGTCCTTGGCGAGATTGTAGAGCTGTCCTTTCGGTGAGCCTTTCGGGACATCCTTCTCGCGAGGCGATGTCCACCCACCGGAACCACGGGCCAAGAGCAGCTTCCATGGACCGCGACGGTAGGCGAAGTGCCCCGAATACGAATGATGGATGACACCTCGACGTGTCGATTCGATAAGGTTGCCCGAGAGTGCCGGCAGGAAGCTGACGCTGTCTTCGCACGTGCCGATAGGGGTTTCTTGACCCAGTAGCGAAGCCACCGTTGCAAACAAATCGTTCAAACAAGCGAGTTGATCGCTTTGGCTGCCGGCGGCGACCACTCTAGGCCAACGGACGATGAACGGGATGCGGTGGCCGCCATCCCAAAGATCCGCTTTGGAACCGCGGTAACCTCCGCTGACAATGTGCCCCTTGGCTGCCAACTGCTTGATGTCAGCGGCTTTGGAGCAACCGTTATCGCTTGTGAAAATAACGAGGGTGTCGTCCGCGATTTGGTATTGATCCAGCGTCCTCAGAATCTCCACGAGCACATGGTCCGTTTGCATGACAAAGTCGCCGTAAGCACCCAGCGTGCTGCGTCCTTGCCATTCCGCTGAAGGAACAATGGGCGTGTGAGGAGAGCCGAGCGGCACGTAGAGGAAAAAGGGCTCCTCTTCCTGGGATAGGGAAGCAATCGTCTCGACACATTGGTTTGTCAGACGCGGAAGCATGTTGATGGGATCGTCGTGAGCGATCACCTTCTCGCCGGTCGCGTGGGTGCCCGCAACGACCGCTTCCATGTTCCGTGCATGGTGAAAGCCATGGTAAGTGTCAAACCCGCGCGTGGTGGGCCCATCGGGCACGACCGATCCCACCGGAGGAGACTGATTGCCCTGTTGCTTGAGCGGCTTTTGTGTCTCGGGGTCGAGATACTGGAAATTCAGGTGCCACTTCCCGATCGCCGCGGTCTGGTAACCTTGAGTACGCAAGAACCCAGCAACCGTCATCCGCTGCGCGTCGATCAGACTGGGTGCAAACCCGGTGACAACGCCCTTTTGCAGCTTGGTACGCCAACTGTAACGCCCGGTCATGATCCCATAGCGCGTGGGCGTGCAAACGGATGAACCGGAGTGCATGTCCGTAAAGATCATGCCCTCTTTGGCAAGCCGATCGGCTCCGGGCGTTTCAATCTGGCAGGTTTCCGGCGCCAGGCAATTGACGTCGCCGTAACCGAGATCGTCGCAAATCACGTAGATGATATTGGGAGCGTCGGTTGCCTGCGCTCGCTCTACCGTGAGTATCAAGCATGCCAAGCAGCCAGAGAGCGCTGCACTGATGAACCACAGTGGGTATTGGCTTTGCAAATGGAAAGCTCGTTTTGGGCTCGGTCGTTTTCGCATGCCTTAGTAGTTTCCTGTTGTGCCGAACATTTCAAGTTTGGACGGGCGGGGACGAATGCGAACGCTGTGATCAGGTTCGCCGGTGACACGATCAAACTCGTCGGGAGTGCGCCGTGACGGGATGTAGTCCGCCGTCTCACGTGTCCATTCTGCTAACGCTTCCATCAAACGTTGCTTGACCGATCTGTACGCCTTATCACCGATTCGGTTTTGGATCTCCGCTGGATCGCGTTGCAAGTCGTAAAGTTCCCATGCGGGCCGCGGCGATAAGAAGCAGGTTTGTTGCTCGCGTCGGAGCACGCCCTCAGACTGCAGTTTCAACATCGCTTGCCACGTCAAACCTCGACCGGCATCGGCTGAGGGTGTGGGGGGGAGATCCACGTAGTCGTTTCGGATCAGTTTGAAGCGTCCGTCGGTGACACAACGACTATGGTCTTCGTAGTCGTGCCAATGGTCTTCCCCAAACGCGTACGCTCGGTGGCTTTGACTCGGATCCGCAAACAGCGATGAAAAATCCTCGCCTTCGGAATCACAGGCATCGGTCGGCAATCCCGCGAGCGACAAAAAAGTGGGTGCCAGATCAACCGCGCTGACCAGAGCGGACGTCACGCTACCTCGCCTCACTTCTGCTGGGTAGCGAACGATCCACGGGGTGCGGATTCCGCCGTCGTAGAGTGTCGTTTTGTCTCGGGGAAACGGCCGTCCGTTGTCGCTGATGAAAACGACGACGGTGTTTTCGTCGACGCCCTTCGCGCTCAAGGCCTCCATGACGCGTCCCACGTAAAGGTCGAGCCGCCCGATCTCATCATAGTAAAGCCGCAGATCTTCTCTGACGTCAGGATGGTCGGGAAGGTGCGGGGGCACGATCACATCTTCCAGCTCATGAGGCGGCTGCAAGGCACCATCGGAGTACTCTCGGTGTGGGTCCAAGGCAGCGAGCCACAGGAAGAAGGGCTTGCCCTCGGGGCAAGCGGCGACCGCCTTTTCCCAGTCCTCGCATCCGCTCGGTTGGGCCGCAATCATATGGGCTGGCTGACCGTCCTCGGCCGAGGGCAAAACGAATCCGGCGGTGGACGCCTCATAGATTTTGTCGAAGTCACCTCGAACGGCATCACCCATGTGCCACTTGCCCGCCGCGGCGGTGTAGTAGCCAGCATCGTGTAGAGATCCGACAAACGTCTGGGTGCCATCAGGAATAGGCCAGTGAAGTTGCTCTGCCCCTGTGTTGTGCGGGTACCGTCCCGTGATCAGGCTTGCTCGCGAGGGGCTGCAGGAATTCGTCGTCAGGTACGCGTGTCGGAATCGCAGGCCTTCACCCGACAGGCGATCAATGTGCGGCGTGCGGATGGCCGGATGCCCATACGCGCCGCAGTCATCCCAATTCATGTCATCGGCGATGATCAAGACCATGTTGGGGCGATCCGCACACACGCGGATAGATGAGAAGCACAACACGGCCGCGGCAGCTAACAGCAACGCCAGGCGACTGGGGTTCAAGACGAAGTTCACGGAGGTCTGCAAAAACGAGAACGCGTATGGGAACGCAGGTGGTAACAACGGTAGGCAAAGTTTAATCGCTGGCCCCGTCAGAGTGTGACTGCGTCACCGTGTAGCGCAGCGATCCATCGTCGGTGAAGAAGTCAAATCGGATGTCCTCGGCTGCGTTGATGGACAGAAAGCTCCCCGTGGGCTCGGGCGCGAGGAACGGTTGCCTGATCATGCCCTGTGGGTCGGTCCCCTTGGGTGATCCTGGCTCAACACCCAGACGCCCGTTCTCGTCATTGAGCGCCCCACACGCGAACTCCTGTAGACCCAGCGGATGGATGCTGTGGTATTGCCAGTGTCGGTCACCACAGATCAATCGGAACCCCTGGATGTCATTGGCTCGCAACCACTTCATGAAACGCGTGGCTTCCGTTCGGAAGCCGTTCAGATTGGCATGGTTGTCCTGCTTGTGGGCATCGTCGGGACCAACCATGGGTGTCGGCGAGATCAGTATTTTCCAGGTCGCATCACTGGCGAGCAGAGTGCTCGTCAGCCATTCGTATTGAGCTTTCCCCCAGAGTGTTTTGTTGGGACCGTCCTGCATGCGGTTCGGCGATCGATAGTCACGGCCTTCCGTCAACCAGATTTGAAGGTGTTTGCTGACCCGATGCGTCCGATACATCGGACAGTCCGCGTCATGGCAAATGGGAAGTTGTTCTTGGAACAGGTCGATGCCGGTACGTGGCGTTGGCAATCGCGCGCCCGTGTTATCCGAGTCATTGAATCGGAAGTCGTGATCGTCCTTGGACCAGTATGTGGGCACGTGACGGAAAAAGTCGCGCATGCGCGTGAATCGAAACTGCTCGTGCCAACAACGCCGCAAGTCCGGCAGCGTGGAAGCGACGCGAAACGGGTTGTCGTAGTAGACGATGTCGCCCGTGCCAACAAAGAATTGGGGGTTGCGATCCTTCATCGATGCAAAGGCGGGAAAGCCATCGCGTTTGTCAATCAAGGACGCGGTGACCGGGCCACTTGCCCTTCCAACCTTGCCGTGCATCATCTTGACGTAGTTCATGCAACTGCCAACCAAGAAGGTCACCGGCTCCGTGCTTGTTTGGCCCGGCAACGTCGAGAACGAGGCCTTTGCGCTGCTGACGCATGGCCCCTTCCCGTCACCCGTTTTCTCGCCGGGTCGGTACCACGCACGGTACTGGTAGCGAGTCGCCGGCTGGAGTCCCTTCAAGTGGGCTCGGACGATGTAATCGTTGTATTGATCGGCTGCTCGCCATGATGTGTACGTTGAGTTGTCGAACGAGGAACCGTTGGTGTATTCGAAGCGCACTTCACCAGGATGGCCGGGTAAGTCGCCAGAATCATTCAATCTGTCACTCTTCGTCAATCGCGTCTGAATCAGGGCCGTGTGTGGCGTGACCTCACCTGCCATCAGGCCCTGGCCAAACGCAGGTGGATCTTCCCCCGTGGGAAGGAAGCTGAGCCACCACAGCCCTTTGCCCACTTCGAAGGAATCTTGCTCATCGAGTTTGCCATCCGATCCGATGTGGTAGCGAATCAGGTTTCCGGTCCGCTGGCCGGCGGCCCACAGTTGCTGTCCGTCTGGCGTGATTGCAAACGATCGAACGGTCGGTGGGCATTTCATAAACTGAATCGGGGTCATTTGTCGTGACTCAGGGTTCAGCCGCAGGACCGCAATCGAACCCTGGCCGCGATTCGCAACATAAACCGTTTCTCCGTTGGGATGAACATGAATGTCGGACGTCGACACACGTCCCTGGACTCCTCCTTCAGGAAGACTCGACACGGTTTGGAGCTTGGTCAGGTTTCCGTCCTTCTCGTCAAATCGATAAGACGTGACGCTGCAACCTTGCTCATCACTACCCAAAACCAGGGCCGGATCATGGGGGTGAAACACGAGGTGGCGTGGTCCCGAATCAGCTTCGCGTTCCAACACTGGTCTCGACGCGGGAAACAGCCTGCCCGAGCGGGCGTCAAAACGGAACTGGGTGATCAAATTCGGTCTTGTGTGTGGAACCAACGCATGCCGACCTTTCCAATCCATCGAGACGCAATGCGCGCGTTCGGCTACAGCAAGGTCTTGGACCGGGCTCGGTTGCAGTTTGCCATCGACTTCCAGACGATGTACTTGAACGCGTCCGCTGCTGTAGTGGCTGCTCAGGAGAAATCTTCCCGTGGGATCAACGCGAAGGTAAGACGGCTTGGAAGTCAAGCTGATCTGATCGATGAGCGTGAGGTTAGCGCCGTCACCGTGATCGTAAACCGCGATCGCATTCGGGTTGGACATTGCCACATACAAACGTGAGCCTGCCGCGTGATAAGTCATGCATGCAGGGCTCGCTGGCGTGCGTGTTCGCCCAACCACTTGCATGGGTGCGGAAGCGTCCGGCTGTAATACTGTAACGAGTTCCTGAGAATCAGCGACGGACACCACTGCCAAACGTGATTCTGCTGAAGCGGTGCCTGATCCGAAGGTCGCGATGAGCGAAGAGAGGGCCCAGAGACCCATCAAGGCGTGGAGGGCCGGGGACGCCGCCTGGGGCGAATTCACTCGTCGGGATGGGTGCATCATGTTCGATCGGGGCTGGAGCGGGTGGGAGCATTTTTTTAGCGTCGGGGCGTCAGGATATTCCATCTGATTCCGCGGTGGGGGCGGCGTGTCGACGCACGCATACTCGCTCTCTGTCCTGACGGCCATTGGACGCTCGATGGCCATCGGACGGGAGCGAAGCCACTTCCGAACCCGTCTGTGTTTCAAAGGCGTGGGATGAACGCACGACGAGGGCGGTTCTCTCGCGTCATTCTCCGCTTGTCGGGGGCTTGCAGCACAAATTGGCGTGGATATACTTCCGCCCACTTGGGACGGCGCCTTCGTTCAAGAGAGAACGATTTCCTGCCGATAACACCACGGTCGCGTTATTTCGGCGACCCGCTACCAGGCGCGGTAGCTCAATTGGTTAGAGCCCCGGACTGTCGATCCGGAGGTTGCGGGTTCGAGTCCCGTCCGCGTCGCTCACTAAACCCTGTCGCACCAAGAAGTTGCGACGGGGTTTTTTTGTTTCCGTGGGCAGTTAAAGCGCCCCACGTTACCCTGATTTGGTACCCAATGCTACCCGTTTAGGAACCATTCAGTACCCACACTTGGCTTTTCCAACTGTGCCTACCGCATAACTACCGAGGCTTTTCATCGACGTTCCAACGCATTTTTTGCCGCACGCGGTAGCAATTGAAACCAGCACATCAAAGGCTGCTTGATTGAGCAGCGATTAGCTATCACCAGAGCGCTGAGAGCAACCTGTTCACTCGGACTTACCCGTGCTAGTCGGTGCGATTCTCCACGGCCTGCTTCAAAGATGAGGCTCAAGACTTGGCGACGCCAGGAATGACCATAGTGGAAGGCTCACGCATAGCTAGGAATGCCGACAGCCAACAGCTAGGCCCCACCGAGGGATTCTGGTCTTGAGGCTCATGAGAATGCCGTCGAAGATGGTGTGGTCAGAGACCGAAGGACGATCGATTGATGCAACTTCTCGTTTTCGGAAGCAGACGATTTGTTGCCTGTGACTCTCAGTCTCTTAGAGACCGATCTCCAGAATTTGGTTTTATCCGTCGGTTATCTAGGAGAGTTCGTTGGACGGCTTTAAATCGCGCTGACTTAGCCAGCTAAACCGAGCCGAATGCGTTTACACTCAGAACTTTGATTGCATCTGATTATGGAACAGTACAATCGCATTAGCGATTTTGATGAAGTTCAACTCATTTGTGCGGACTTCCGGAGTCAGGCTCTGTCGGGAGGCGGAAAGAGTATTGAAGATTACTTAGATAGATCGCCATCTCGTAGCAAGAGCCTCCTTTTCCAGAATCTTGTCTTGGCCGACATCGATGTCTGTCAGCGAAGCGGTAATTCGTCTCGTTTCGAGGATTATCTATCAAGGTTCCCACAATTTGAGGATTCCCTCCGTCACCTTTTTTTCGGCTCAACCTTGGCTGCACCGCGACAAGGGAGTCTTCGAGCTGAAAATGAGGATACAGTTTCACTCGCGGAGGCCACCCCGCCGGATGTGCTGGCTGAAACGATGACTGCCAACATGGACTTGTCCGGTGCAGTTGACGAGACTCTTAGCGCTGGCACTGGCTTTCCCAATTCACCAACGCCCGCAGCTCGTGTGCTCGGAGAGTACAAACTCATAAGAGAGCTTGGGCGTGGTGGGTTCGGTGTCGTTTATGAAGCCAAACACTCAACGCGATCTTCATTGGTGGCCCTGAAGACGCTACCCAACATTGCAAGTCGATCATCGGGATCATCGGACCATGCAGAGCGTCTTCACCTCTTCCGGCGTGAGTTCCGCACTCTCTGTGAGATAAACCACCCAAACCTAGTCGGAATGCAGACGCTTGAGGTCGATGGCAGTCAGTACTTTTTTACTATGGACCTAGTTCAGGGAATTGACTTCTTTAGCTACTCTCGGCCAAGTAATCAGCTTGATGAAGGTCGTTTGCGTGAGGCCTTGTCACAGCTGTTCCGTGGCATTTATTCTCTGCATCAAAGGGGGATCGTTCATCGAGATCTCAAGCCGAGTAACACACTTGTTGCCGAAGATGGCTCATTGAAAATCCTGGATTTTGGTCTCGTCGCGAAGTTGCAGGGGTTTGGATGTTTTTCTGGTGGCGAGCAAGAAACCGCTGGGTTCGCAGGAACTCCCAGATATGCAGCTCCCGAACAGCTCTACGGAAAGCACAGTACGGCGTCTGACTGGTACGCGTTTGGAGCGATGCTTTATGAGGCACTCAGTGGAGAAGCACCGTATGCAGGAACAGGGATGACGCTGTTGATGAGCAAAGCAAATGACCGTGCTGCAAGCCTCACCGCACGTCGCGACATCCCAGCAGATCTTGCTGAGCTGGCCGATTTGCTCCTGCGGCCTGATTCAGAAATGCGACCAACGACTGGGGTGATCGCGAACCTACTTGGCCTGCAGAATGAACCTCTTTTGGCTACTGCGGGCGTCATACAACCGCCAGTCAACGCAGCATCTGAAGGTCAGCTAATCGGGCGAACGAAGCAGTTACGAGAGCTCACCGGGGCTCACGAAGCTTGGGTGCAGAATCAATCGTCATTAGCCGCTTTGATCGAGGGTCGGAGTGGCGAAGGCAAGAGTACTCTTGTTGCTCACTTCTTGAGTGGCTCAACGCGACGTCGTGGAGCACTCGTGCTCTCTGGCCGGTGTTATGACCGGGAGTCCGTGCCATTCAAAGCGATCGACAGCATCGTGGACGACCTAGTCGGTTTCCTGCGAACAAAGCCCAAGAAGGAACTCAATGATCTATTGCCACCTGATATCCCAATTCTTGCAAGACTGTTTCCCGTTCTATTGCGTGTGTCCGAAATCGCGCGGCGTCAATCCGATGAATCTGACAGTTTGGATGCCCGTCAGGCTCGTTTCCGAGCTTTTTCCGCGTTTCGGGAGTTGCTGATTTCAATCAGCAGTCAAACACCTCTGATAGTGTTTATTGATGATCTTCAATGGGGGGACGCCGATAGCGCGACAGCTCTCCATGAAACACTCTCACCACCTGACGCTCCGAGGGTTCTTTTATTCGGAAGCTATCGAAGCGAAGAGTCGGGAACAAGTAGGTTTTTAGATGAGTGGAGTCAAAGGCAAGCGAAGTCAATCAACCCGATTGAACAGCGCCGCGTTCGCGTTGAAGCATTTGCTGAAACGGAGTGCAAAGAACTGGTGGGGGTGCGAATCGGGCGGGAGGCGGAAAGTCTAGATGCGGTCGTTCGCAAATTGATGCACGAAACGAACGGCAATCCATATTTCGTAGAGCAGTTGCTCGATGGTTTCAACAACGCCACTGGACAGTTTACAGCCATCCCGCTGGGAGATGTCGTCGCAGGAAAACTTGCAAGCCTTCCGGGTGATGCAAAACCGCTTCTGGATTCTATCGCAATTTCGGGCCAAGCTACGGCTGTATCCGAGATTGCTGAGGTTGCTGGTCATTCGAACACAGGACTATCGACAATGACCCACATGCGGAGTGAAAAGCTGGTTCGCTTGGTTGGAACGGAGCCTGAGCAGCGAGTGGATACTTATCACGATAAGATTCGAGAAACGGTGCTTGGTCAGTTGAGCTTCCCCGAACGCAAGACGCTTCACATCAGATTCGGCGAACATATAGAGCAAGAGGAAGGGGTTGATTGTTCCAGCGTGCTGAGTTACCTAGGCAGTGAACCTTCTGATTCTCGGGATACACGTCCACCACTAAAAAGACCCTT
>JBCCYK010000118.1:0-18925 GCA_039189905.1 Planctomycetota bacterium | reverse complement strand
GCTGGATTGCTCGACAAAAAGACCGCGCTGAGCGATCGCATGCGAGTGGAACAGGTGATGCGCCGAAACGTGGAAGGCATTGCCGAGCATGCTGACTTCAATGAAGTCGTCCATTTCGTCGAGCACTCACACGACAACACTTACCCCGTACTGGATGAAGAGCGGTGCGTGGTCGGTTTGATTCGTTTCGACCTTCTCAATCAAGCGTTCTTTGATCCCCATGTCGACACGCTCTTGCGAGCGGGCGACCTGGCAACGCCGCCCGAAGTACTGCTGCGTCCAAGCCAACCCGTCCGCGATGCTGTGGACTTGTTTCGTCACACGAACGATGACTGCGTGCCCGTGGTCACCGACGACAAGCCCGCGCGATTGATCGGAACGGTTCGCCGGAGCGACTTGACAACCTTGCTGATTCGCGACCGAAAAGCGGGCGTCCAAGGCACAGGCGGGAGTGCCGGAGAAGGGTCGTTGATGTCAGCAAAGATGGGATACCAACAAGAAGCGGGACTGGCAGCCGAGGCGTCCGCCGGTCGCATTGTGCCCGGAACAGATTCGCTTCGCGGCTCCGCCGCACCAGGATGACCGACCGCGATCGCCAAGCCATCGCCAGTTTTCTGCGTGAGCAAGCAGGCCTCCTCGGCTTCGCGGAGGCAAGGTTTGTGGCGGCTGCAGAGTCGCCGGACCATCCCCTTCTGCTGCAGTGGATTGAATCGGGTTATGCCGCCGAGATGGAGTATTTTCGCAAGCGACAGGATGCATACCGGCATCCAGATGGCGTGATGCCGGGCACGAAAACCATTTTGGTTCTGTTGTACCCTTATCCGGCTGCCTCCCCGCCGTCCGAGTCAAACGCCTCCGGTGCAACAGGACGCGTAGCCCGATATGTCTGGCCAGGCGACGACTATCACGATGTGATCTTTTCGAAATTGAAGGCGTTGCGCCGCTCACTCAACAAGGTGGATATGACGATCGGAAGCCGCGGCATCGTCGACACCGCACCGTTGATGGAACGCGAAGTGGCGGAACTAGCAGGTCTGGGCTGGCGAGGCAAAAACACCTTGCTTCTGAATCGTCATCATGGCAGCTACTTTTTCTTGGCGTGCTTGCTCTTGGATGTTGAATTGGCACCCGATGTTCCGCACGCGACCGATCACTGCGGGACCTGCACCGCATGCCTGGATGCTTGCCCCACGGATGCGTTCGTCCAGCCTCATTTACTCGACGCGTCGCGTTGCATCAGCTACCTGACGATCGAACACCGCGACATCATTCCCCAAGAGCTGCGACAAGGCATTGGCGACTGGCTCTTTGGTTGTGATGTCTGCCAAGACGTCTGCCCGTGGAATCGCAAACCGTCTCGCCGCGCAGACGAGGTCCAAGATCGAACGCCTCCCGAACCAATCCCACTGGCGACACTCGAGTTGATCGAGCTGCTATCCATCGACGACGAATCCTTTCGCAAACGCTTTCGAAAGACCCCGCTTTGGCGAGCACGACGGCGGGGAATGGTTCGCAATGCCGCCATCGTGGCGGGCAACCTGCGCGATCCCGACACCGTCCCGGCATTGAGCGCGTTGCTTGGCGAAGACGATGCCATGCTGCGAGCGACCGCGGTTTGGGCGCTTCGGCAGGTGGGCACACCTGAAGCGCTCGAAGCCGTGGAGGCACTTGGTCAGATCGAGCAGGACCCGATTGTGTTGGAGGAAATCCGCCGGACGGTCTGAGTGCTGAGCCTGAATATCTCTCGGGCCGCCCACTCTGTTTCGAACGTATCTGCTGCGCTACACTGCCCAGCGGAGTCAACTTGGGTGAGGCAACGCCGGCGCCCGCGGCCACCTTTCGCATCGCTAGAGCTGCATCCGATCATGCCCATCATCAACGTCGCCCGCCTGACCAAGTCGTACCGGGTGTACCAAAAACAGGAGGGTATCCGAGGTAGCATTCGTGGTCTGTTTCGTCGTGAGTTCCGCGACGTGATGGCCGTGAAGGGCATCGACCTGTCCGTCGAGCAAGGCGAACTCGTTGCGTTTCTGGGCCCCAATGGTGCCGGCAAAACCACGACCTTGAAGTTGCTTAGCGGTGTGATTGAACCGACGTCGGGTACGGCCACCGTGATGGGTCATGTCCCTTGGAAGCGCGAGAACGACTACCGCCGTCGATTCGCGCTGGTGATGGGGCAGAAGAACCAGTTGTGGTGGGACCTTCCCGCGAGAGAGTCGTACCGTCTGCATCAGCACATTTATGGGATCGCCAATGAGCCCTTTCGTCAAACGCTTGGCATGCTGACGGAACTGCTCGATGTGGGGCGTCTGCTGGACCAGCCCGTCCGAGAATTGTCGCTTGGCGAGCGAATGAAAATGGAACTCATCGCCGCGTTGCTTCACGATCCCGAGGTGTTGTTCTTGGATGAACCGACCATTGGCTTAGATGTCGTGGCTCAGCACAGCATCCAACAGTTTCTCAAACAGTACCAAGTCGAACGCAAGATCACGATTCTGCTGACCAGTCATTACATGAAGGACATCGCCGCGTTGTGCAATCGCGTGGTCGTGATCGCCGGGGGCAACATCCGATATGATGGTTCGTTGAGCGGGATTGTTGACAAGTTCAGTGGCAGCAAGGTCGTCACCTTGCAATGGGCCAACACCGAAGAAGAATCGCTGGTCAAGCAATCGCAACAGAGACACGCGATTGGCGAAGCAATCGATTCGAATTGGCCGAAGGTCTCCTACCGCGTTCCTCGCTCGGAGGTGCCGCGTTTCCTGGCAGAAGCACTTCGGGATCACGCGGTGGACGATGTGGTGGTGGAGGACGCGCCTCTGGAGGAGGTGATCGCGGAACTGTTTCGCGAAACAATGGCCTCATCGAGCGAATCGGACACCCACGAATCGCTGGATAGCAGCGTTTCGACCGTAGCAAACCCAACCAACGCCGAGTAGTCTCGAGCCAACAAACCCGCCTCCGCTTTGCCGCCTGATAGCCGCCTGTGTCGCGCATTCTGCTGACCGCCTTCGAACCGTATGATCGCTGGCCTGAGAATTCCAGCTGGGAAGCGCTCGTCGATTTCACAAGCTGGTACGAGGGGCCCGCTGAAATCACGACGCGTCGCTACCCCGTGGATCTGGGCGGGCTCAGCGAGCGGCTTCGTGATGACCTGCAACTCCATGTCGACTATGCGATCCACTGTGGTCAGGCTCCCGGCTGCCCTGCCATTCGATTGGAGGCCTATGGATTGAATGTGTCGCATGAGAACGGCGTACGACTCATCGATGGCCCGGACGCTTATCGGTCAAGCATTTCCGTCGAGGATCTGGCCGACGCCCTGCGTTCCGCTGGCGTCCCCGCCACCGCGTCCTATCACGCCGGCACGTACCTGTGTAACGCGGCGATGTACTTGAGTTGCCATTACAGTCGGGTGATGGATACCGCAACACAGAGCCTCTTCATGCACTTGCCTTTGACACCCGGACAGGCGGCGCGCGAAGGATGCGAGACGGCGAGTATGTCGACATCCGTTGCAAGTCAGGCGATCGCGACGGTCGTCCAAGAATTGACGCAACGGCCATCCGTGGCTTAGGACGCGGCTGGGCTGTATTCAAACACTCGCAAGCGTCGTTTCTGTGTATCGGGCAGCACACGTTCTAGCAGACGCACATCCGAAGCACTGCTTTGTTGCATCGATTCAATCAGGGCCAACAGTTGGCTGCGCGCATTTTCCGATTCACGTTCACGACCGCGGTTCTCCGCAATTTCGTGTTGGATTGCCAAACCGAGAGCGCGATACAGACGAGGCACGGTGGGTTCACGATACATGCGATCAAGCACGCGCTGTGCTTCGTCATTTCGTCGTTGCGATACCAAAAGGCGCGCCAGTTGGATTGATGCTTTCCACACGTAGTCAGATCCATCATCGCCGTAGTAGTCGAGCACCGCCTTCCAGCCTGAAGCGCTGGCGAGATCCATGGCGCGAAGGTACTGGTCCTCGATGGATGGTTCTTGAGCAACCCGTGTTTGATTGAGTCGTTCGGAGAGCGATGTCGGGGCCGTGCGACGCGACATTCCAATACCGCCAAACAAACAGGCGAGCGCCAATATCCCGCATGCGAACACGCGAACACGTCGGCGTCGCGTCGCAATATGGCTTGCTTCCGTCACTCGTTGCAATTGAACCGTCGCCGTACCCAAGACCGTCGTCTGTGATCCACTGAAACGCGCTCCATCCATCATCGCGGTCTCAGGAACGACCGTTGCACGGTTCCCGCCGACCTGGACTTGGGTCGAGTCTAAGGATGGATCTCCAGCAGGCGTGTCATCGGTGTCCGATAGGAGACGCCGTTGATGTTCCACCACCGCCAAGACATCCGCGGCCGACGCGAAGCGTTCCTCCGGGGCTTTCCGCAGCAACCTGGAAACCACGGCGACCATCCAAGCCGGGATGTCATCACTTCCACGTGCGCGATCGATGGGTTCTGGGGTTTCATGCAGATGCTTGACAGCGAGCGCCAATGCCTCCGTGTCGTCAAACGGTGGTCTCCCGGCAATCAAGTGATAGAGCGTCACCCCCAACGAATAAAGATCACTCCGTCCATCCACCGCGTGTCCCTGGATCTGCTCCGGGCTCATATAACGGGGCGTGCCCAAAGTGATGCCGTCGCGGGTGAGATCCGCCGTGCTTGATTCCACGGTGGTCAGCACGCGAGCAAGACCAAAGTCGGTGACCTTAATGACACCGTCATCCGCACGCATGATGTTCTCAGGCTTGATATCACGATGCGTGACGCCCGCCGTGTGCGCCACGTGCAACGCTTCGGAGACCCGATGAAGGACCTCAACCGCGTCCTCCGCGTCCAGGGGCCCATTCCTTTGAAGATGCTCACGAAGGTTGCAGCCTTCGACGAGCTCCTGGGTGATGAAATGGTTTCCTTCCGACTCGCCAATGTCGTAAACCTGGACGATTGCTGGGTGATTCAGTCTCGCCGCCGCCTGGGCCTCACGGCGAAAGCGATTGATCTCGTCGTCTGTGTGCTTGACGTCGGAGCGAAGCACCTTCATCGCCACGTTACGATGCAGGGACAGGTGTCGCGCCGCGTACACATCGGCCATCCCGCCACGACCTAGGTGACGCAGGATCTGATATTCCCCAAAACGGCAGCCGACCAAAACACTCATGCTTCAACCCGTTCCGCAGCCGCTATGCCTGGCTGCTGTGTTGGTCCCACCGGCGTGGCCCTCCCGATGGGCGTCATCGACTCGATCGACACAAAAGCCTCGTTCAGACTTCCACTGCGCAGCCCTTGCAGGTCGAGTGTTGTGTAGCGGAAGCCGAGTTCGCGAAAACGTTGCACCAGACGATGCTGCCTCGCTATACGCGCGAACGCTTCGACACTTTCAGCAGGCACTTCGATCCGCGCCAGCTCATCCGCATGCAATCGCACCCGAAGGTCACGTAATCCCAATTGACGAAGCAGTTCTTCCGCCGATTCGATCGCGGCCAACCGCTGCGTTGTGACCGTGACACCGTAAGCGATGCGACTCGCCAAGCAGGGCGACGCGGGAAGATCCCAATTCGTCAGTCGAAAGTGCTTTGCCAGAGCGCGAACCTGTTGTTTGGTGATGCCCAGATCGGCCAAAGGAGTTCGGATGCCTTGTTGGTCGCCCGCTTTGAGGCCCGGTCGGTGGTCGCCCAGGTCATCCGCATTGGTCCCAGAAACAATCAGGCCATGGGATCCTTCTTCGTCCAAGATCACACGGAGGGTGCGATAGAGCGTATCTTTGCAAAAGTAACAGCGATTGGAATCGTTTCGTTGGTACTCCTCTCGTCCCACTTCTTCGGTAGGGATCGTACGATGAGCGATCCCGATTTCCTCGGCAATCCGATGGGCCAACGAACGTTGCCATTGGGCAACCGATGGTGAAAGGGCCGTGATGGCGACTGCCATGGTCTCGCGGTCCATTAACGACAAGCGATGAGCCGCTGCCGCGACGACGCTGCTGTCAACGCCACCGGAAAAGGCCACCACGATACGCCGATGATCCTTCACTTCATCCCGGATGCGATGGATCAAGCGGTCTGCAAGTTTCGCCACGCTTGGCTCGTCAGGCTCCATCACGTGTCTAACCCATTCTCATGCATCATCTGCATCTCACAGATCCGCAGTGCATCGCGTGCGATCACCGGATCCAGCGCGGGATGCATCTCGCTTCCGCCCACCGCGGTCGCGACCGCGGCGATCTCTTTGGTGAAAGCTGCGATGGGATCCCCGTCGTCCAACTCGGGACGCTCGACCGTCCCGTCGTTGTGCAAGACTGTGACGGGGATTGCCGCGTTGGAACCATCGGCATAGCCAGCGAACTCAAAGCGAATGGTCGCCTTTTCGAAGGACACTTCGTAACCGTGTGTGAAAGGACGTGCCGGTGAATCAATCACGCCTCCCGCTACCGAAACGACCGGCCCGTCCGTCTGATCGAAGTGCAAGACGGTTTCATAGCGTTTCGGGACGCCATCAAGCCTATGCGCGACGCACGTGGCCGACGACGGCATGCCGAACATGGAACGAATCAAGTGGGTGTCGTGCACCTGAAGATCCAACAAAGGTCCACCGACAGTCTGACGGTCATAGAAGTCAGAGATCCAGTCCGGTGGCCCGATCGTACGCTGAAATCGCCCCGTCACGGCTTTCCCGAAGCGGTCATCGCAAACGGCATCCACCAGGAACTCAAACTCAGGCATGAACGGCAAGATGTGCGCCGTCATCAATTGCCCGGGCTTGGCCAACGCAACGAGCCGTTCTGCTTCGTCGGCTGTCAAGGCCAAAGGTTTCTCGCACAAAACATGCTTGCCAGCCGCCAAAGATCGTTCGACGGCCGGAACATGGAGGTGAGGCGGCAGACAGACGTCGATTAAATCGATGGATGCGTCATCCAGTAAAGCGTCCATCTGCTCAGCGACATGCATCCCTTCGACTGAGATCTGTTCACCGGGCGGGCCAAAGTTGCCTTGAATGCCTCGCCAGTCGCCGGCGCGCTTGTCCGCGTCGCGGCTGCAAAACCCGACCAGGTCCGCTGCATCACAATTTTGGTAGGCAACATAGTGAATCCAGCCCATGAATCCGACGCCAACAATGGCTGCACGCACGTTCTTCTCCTGGGAGCTTGCTTCAAAAAGAGGTCTGGCGCTTTGACACATGAACCAACGACACTTCCTCTATCGAACCCGACATCATATCGGAAACCGTTCTTTGGGGATGTGGAGCTTGTGTCGCATCGCTGAAACGAGAGCTCATCAACCTGGATCGATGTCGTATGTTCGCAATCGGTCACGGAGTGTGCTCCGATGCATCCCCAGCATCTCAGCAGCCTTGGCCCGATTACCCCCCGTATGATCCAGCACCGCCCGAAACAAAGCGGGCTCTACCTCGCACAGGAATTTGGCATGAAGCGTCCCTTTCAGCTCGGCAAGCTTGGGCAACTGCATCTTGCACCAAGCATGGATTTCAGCACCCAGTCCTGAAGTGTCGGAAGGATTCTCCAAATCCCGCCCAGGATGAGGCTGCGGAAAGTCATCGAGACAGAAGGGACGTCCGCGTGCGAGGACCGCAGCATGTTCAACCGCGTTACGCAATTCACGCACGTTCCCGTTCCATGGTCGTTGCTTTAGCTGCTCCAGCAAAGGGTCGCCGATCGCTGCGTCGGGATCCGGATGCCCCATTCGCACCAAGAAGTGTCGGCAAAGCGGCGAGATGTCCTCGGCCCGATCCCGGAGTGCTGGCAAGTGGATAGGCATCCCGCTGATCCGATGAAAAAGATCTTCGCGAAACTCTCCCTTTGCAACGGCCTCATGGAGATCGCAATTCGTCGCGGCGATGAGACGCACGTCGGCCGTGCGTGGCGTCGTGTCGCCAACACGCGAATACTGCCCTTGCTCCAGGACGCGAAGCAACTTGACCTGGGTACCTAAGGGAAGGTCTCCGATTTCATCGAAGAGGATCGTGCCGCCTTCAGCTCGTTCAAAAAGACCAGCGCGGTCTGCATCGGCACCTGTGAAAGCGCCTTGAACGTGACCGAAGAGTTCGCTCTCAATCAGTTCGGGATTCAACGCGACCGGCGCCACCGGTAAATAGGGCGCCGACGAGCGATCACTGTGTCGCGCTATCGCTGCGGCCACTAACTCCTTGCCCGTTCCGGTTTCACCGGTGATCAGAACCGAGAGGTTACTCGCGGCGACCAACGCGATCTGACGAAACACTTTTTGCATCGCGGGTGATCGACCAATCAAGTCACCCGAACTGTCTTCGTTGTTGGGCTTTGACAAGACCCAAGGCTTCTCGCGGCGGCGCGCGTCCGCACGCGACCGCAACACCTGTCGACAGGCGCGCAACGCGTCATCCAGCTTAAACGGCTTGGTCAGGTAGTCACTGGCACCTTGCTTGACGGCGGAAACAGCCGTGTCCAAGTCACCAAATGCCGTGACAATGATCACAGGCGCATGATCCGTGACGGATTGAAAATCGGATAAGGAGCTGATCCCATCGCGTCCGGGCAAGCGAACATCCAGCACAACCAAGTCAAGGGATTGCTTCGCCGCAATGACCAACCCATCCTCGGCGGAAGATGCCGTATGCACCTGGTGACCCTCGCCACGTAGCATTTTCTCAAACGCCCAGCAGATGGCCGGTTCGTCGTCGACGACCAACACGGACTGATTCGAGGATTCGATCATGGCGACGATTTCGTTCCGTGGAAGGTCTGGACGGCAGTTTCTTGCTCGCCCACAGTCGATTTGTCATTCAGAGCCTGGGCTGGGACGGTCAAACGAAAAACCGTGGACCCATTTTGACGCCACCAATCGACGGTGCCTCCAAGGCGACTCGCTGTGCGACGAACGACCGCCAGTCCCAAACCAAGTCCTTCCGGCTTTGTGGTCACAAACGGCTCGAATGCCTCCGTGGCAATCTCCGGCGCGAGGCCCTCACCATCATCGACAACATCCAGCTGAACGCGATCCTGCCCCTTCATGCCAATCGTGACCGTCACATGCTGTCCCGCTTGGATCGCGTTGGTGATCAGATTCGTCGCGGCAGCGGACCATGCTTCTGCCTCCGGTAGAACGTAAGGCTTTAGCTCTGTCGTGGCCACCCAATCCATACCTACGCCCAAGTGCTTGGCGATCGGAACCAACGTGTTCTGTATGACCTGCCAACGGTCTTCCAGTGGGCTCGGGCCCACGGCTTCACGTTCTCCCGCTGCCACGGTCACCAAACGCCGCACCGTCTCCTCCGCGGATTCGATCTGTTGAATCGCAACCTCAAGTTCTTCATCACTCTCATCGCCGCCGGCCTGGGAATCACGCCGGTGCAGTTCGACCGCCATCCGAGCTCCCGTCAACGAATTTCGTAGCTGATGGGCCAGGCCTGCGGAAACCTGGTGCAACAACTGCTCACCCTCCTGTCGCTGCACCTGTTTCACCAACTGATCCAATCGCATGGACATCGTGTTCACAGACTGCCCCAAGTCGTCGATCTCGTCTACACCGTGGGTGGCAATCTTGGAATGAAAGTTTCCCCGCGCGACCGCTTCCACACCAAGTCGTAAACGGGAAATCCTCCCCACCAGATGGCTGCTCAGCCAGAGCCAAACCAGACTGAAGGCCGCGATCGTGGACAAGCCGGTCACTGCGGGCAGCCAGGCTGCGCGGTTGCGAGCCTCACGCTGTCGGCCCTCGTCGAAGAAAACGAGCACACGATCGACCCGATCCGCACGCAGCTCCGGTGCCGACATCGCAAACTCATATGCCACCCAACGTTTTCCACCCCAGCGTTTTCCGCCAACGAGCGATCGGCTTCCGGCCTCAAACTTTTCCTTCCGAATGTCCTGCGTGAGATCCCTTGCCAGCGCGACGTCGAGCGTCGAAACCAACATCTCACCACGCTTATCGATCGTGATCAGATCCGTCTGGGTGAGGTCTGCCAATGAGGCCAACACCGTCGCATTGAGGGGGTAATGGGCGGCGGCAAGCGCCTGCCGAATGCTGCCGTAACGTGACTCCATTTCTCGATTCGCCCATCGTTGAGCTAGCAAAACCGAAATGATGCAAACCCCCACCACCGCCAACAGCGACGTTGCTACCGGTGGGAACAGCAGTTGGACGCGAATCGATCGTGGTCGTGGCAGATTTGGCAAAACAGTAGCGTCCAGCGCAAGCGATGAGCAGCAAACCTAACGAAGAAGCAAGTCCTACCCAGGCACGATCCAAAAAACGGATCTGGCAATATTCACCCGCATTCGGAAACCTACCAGAGTCCTCTCCATTCTTCAGAGTACTTGCAACGGTGCTCCAGCGGGGAGGCATCATACGACGGCAGGGTCTCTAGGAATGTCGTTTTTCTCGGCATCACAGTTGTTGGCAGTCTTGATGATGAAGTAATCTGTCGGCGCGTTATGCGTGCGTCGCTGTCTGTTTATGACATCGACGCTGTACCGAATCGCCAGGCAAGGAAGCGCGGTATGACAGGTCCAGCCCCGACGAGGGCCACAAGGTTCGGCACATCAATCGGATCAACTCGCTCGTTGATGGGCGGATGTTGCATTGATTCACGCCGCCTATTCGTCGGCTTGCTGGTCGTCTCGCTCTTGACGCTACGCTGTTTCTGGGGCGAACCCGTGGCGGCGTGTCCGTTCTGTTCGGCACTTGCGCCGACAATCAGCGACGACCTGGAAAGCGCTTCGGCATCCGTTTTGACGACCTGTGAATCGGTCAGGGAAGACAAAGACGGCTTCTACGTTTACCAAATGCGTGTGGCCCAGGTCATCAAAGGCCGGCCTGAACTTGGAAAGAGCGTGATCGAGGTGGTGTCGATCGAGCAACTACCCAGTAGCGAGCTGTTCTGGCATATCGGCTACGGGGAAGATTCGATCGAGTGGGTCGTTCCGAAGCCGATGTCACTCGAAGCGACTGCGTATCTGCATGGACTTCTCGGCTTGCCTGACCCAGGGCCGGAACGACTTGGGTACTTCCTGAGGTATCTGCGTCACGCCGACGACGTGGTCGCGACCGATGCCTACAACGAATTCGCGGACGCAACGCTGGAAGAGGTCGCGGCGTTGAGCGACCAGCTCGACCGCGCGTGGGTCATCCGGCAACTGCGATCCGCGACCGTGCCGGTTCATCGCCGCCGACTTTGCTGGACCTTCTTGAGCCAATGCGGGCAACAGCGGGACGCCGACTTGTTCGATGAACTGCTTGGAAAACGGGCGGATGACCCAGCGTTCGACCCGGGCCTCGATGCCGCCATCGGGTGTTTCATGTCTCTCGCTGGCGAAACCGCACTGGATCGGATCGAACATGATTTCCTCGGCAATCCTGATGCGTCGTACGTGGACACGTATGCAGCAGTGAGTGCGATTCGAGTTCACGGAACCGAGCTGGACGTTTTTCCCCGGCCCCGGTTGGCTGCAGCGCTGCGCCGCGTGCTCGAACGACCGGCGATTGCCGACTTGGTGATCCCCGATTTAGCGAGATGGGAAGATTGGTCGGTCGTTCATCGCGTGAGCGAACTGTTTGCCAAGGCCACGGAAGAAACGCACTTCGTCCGATCATCCGTGGTCATGTACTTGAAGACCTGTCCGCTACCGGAGGCGGCGACGTCGCTCGAAGAGCTTCGAAAGCTTGCCCCGGAGACCGTGCGTGATGCCGAAGCATCGATGCGGTTCTACGGGGGAGTGGCGAGCGTGCCGGTTCCATTGCCAGCCGACGAGGCATCATCGAAACCGAAGGCGGAAAGGAAGTGGACGAGGTGACAAGCTCCGCACCGACGATGCTCTGCTTATAGGTTGGCAAACCGCTTGATCGGTCTGGGATGCCGATTTCAAGCGTACTTTCCAAGAAGCGAGACCATAGCACGAACTGTTTCCAGTTGCAAACGTATTGCAAGTGCCGTACGCCGCGTCGCGCCGGTCATGTGGGGACTTACTGACCATCCCGAAGACACATGGCGGGTCGTCCGGCGTAGTGCCTTGTTTGACGCCACCAGTACCTGACCACGTGGGAACCAAGAATGAAAGCCGTCCACTCGTCGATAACCTTAAGTCTCATGCTCATTGCCGTCGGTTGCGGTCCGCAGAGTCGGTCCATGACCGATTCGTCGTTAGCAAGTGTGGCGTCGGAGAACCATGATCACGACCACGGACATGATGAGAACGGTCACGATGACCACGATCACGAAGAAGACGGTCATGAAGGTCATGCGCACGGCGACCAGGATCACGACGCGAACGACCAGCCAGACTCATTTGGAGACGCGTTGAAGGCAATTGACTCAATGGGCGGCAAAATCACGGATGCCTTTGCCAATGGAGCACCGGACGATGCTCATCATGAGCTACACGCGATCGGCCATTTGATTGAACGGCTCCCGATGCTTGCTAAAAAGGCTGACTTACCCAGTGAACAGCAGAGCATGGTCCAAAACGCCGCGGAAGCATTGATGGATGCCTTTGGAGAACTTGATGGAACGCTCCATGGTGGCGATGAAGTCGATGTCGACCAGATCTCCAAGGCGATCTCCACACAGATGGACCAACTTCAGGGCTTGCAGTGAGCGACCAGCCGCACACTTGCACACGAATTGCATGTGCGGTATGGTCCGCTCCCAGCGGAAGCGACGCGTCGGTTCGGCCGTAGACGGGGCGATGACCTCCGATTCAGGGAGTGACTGCTGCCGTCTCGCCTTTTCCCAATCAAACAAGGTTGACCTTGTTTGTTGAAGACCGAACGACCACGAAGGCGTGATGGAGGTCAGCGCGACGCGCTCCCTAGAAGCGTCTGCACTGGTGATCCGCTCCAAATCCAGACACGAATCGCCACAGGCCCTCGCAAAATTCCTTCGTTGCCATGGTCGAGCCCAACTCCTCGCCTCGTCTTCCCGTCACCGTCCTTTCCGGTTTTCTCGGCGCCGGAAAGACAACTCTGTTGAATCACGTGCTCGCCAATCGCAAGGGCATGCGAGTCGCTGTCATCGTCAACGACATGAGTGAGGTGAATATCGATGCAGCGCTCGTTCGCGATGGTGGAGCGAACTTGTCTCGGACGGACGAACAGCTTGTCGAGATGAGTAACGGGTGCATTTGCTGCACGCTTCGTGAAGACTTACTGATCGAGGTATCCAAGCTGGCCCGCGAAGGGAGATTCGACTACCTGCTGATCGAATCGACGGGCATCAGCGAGCCGATGCCAGTTGCCGAGACCTTCACATTCGCTGACGAGGCGGGAAACAGTTTGTCGAACGTGGCCCAACTTGACACCATGGTCACCGTGGTGGACGCGGGCAGTTTCTTCAAAGACTTCGGCTCGTGGGATGACCTGACGGATCGACGTCTCGGCGTTAGCGCGGATGACCATCGCAACATCGTCGACCTGCTCGTCGATCAGATCGAGTTTGCAAACGTCATCATCATCAACAAGATGGATTTGGTTTCAGCGCCTGAATTGGAGCAGCTCAATCAGATCATCCACCGCTTGAATCCGAACGCCAGGATATTGGGTTCACGCGAGAGCCGCGTGCCCATCGAGGAGGTCTTGGGGACCGGGCGGTTTCAGCTCAGCGAAGCCGAGTCGGCCTCAGGGTGGCTAGAAGTGCCGCGGGGTCAAGAGGAAACCGAAACGGAGGAATACGGCATCAGCCATTTCGTTTACCGGCGTCGGCGGCCTTTCCACGCGGGTCGGTTTTCCAAGCTGATGAAGGAGGGCTTTGGGAAGGATCGGTTCCTCGACGGGGTGCTGCGAAGCAAAGGCTTGGTCTGGCTGGCTTCTCGGAACAACTTGGCTTACGACTGGTCGCAGGCCGGCATCTCGGTTCGCATGAACCCCGGCGGGACATGGTGGGCCGCGGCTCCCAGTGACTTGTGGCCCGACGACGAAGAGGTCGTCGCGTCAATCACCGAAAAGATGGAGGGCCCGCACGGAGACCGACGTCTGGAGATGGTGTTTATCGGGCACGAAATGGATCAGGCGAAGATCCTGGAAGCACTCGACCAGTGCTTGTTGACCGATGCGGAATTCAGTCATGGTCCGGAAATCTGGTCCGGCTTTGAAGACCCTTTCCCGTCTGTTGAACTTGAGTATGAGGATGACGAGTCGTTGGAGTTGTGGCAATGAACAAGGCCGGTCATTTGAACGGACGAAGAATGCATCGACTCAGCTCCGATTACCTAGGCCTGCCCAAAATACCCAAACAACGATTCAGCCCGTGAAGTTCTCCGAACGAATAACGATTGAGCAAGTTGAAGAAGGCGTTGACTTGGCCCCTAAGTTCGACGAGCACGGACTGCAAGCTGTGTACGGCGATGCTCCAAACCCAACGCAGCTTTAGGGCGGCATGGACTATCTCACGCTTTTCGCCAACTCGCTGTTCATGGCACTGGCCATGTCAGCGCCGTACGTTGTGCTGGGATACGTCGCGGCGGCGTTGATCAAAGAGTTTGTCTCGCGTCAGGCTCTGGCGACGCATTTGGGCGACCAAGGGATCCGCCCGGTGCTCAACGCCGTTGGAATCGGCACGCTGCTGCCGATTTGCTCGTGTGGGGTGATTCCGCTTGGCGTTGGCGTTCACCGAGCGGGTGCCGCTCGAGGAACGACGCTTGCTTTCATGTCCAGTTCGCCGGCGATCTCGCCCGTGTCGATCTTGATGGTCGGCATGATGCTGGGGCCGCTGTACCTGGCGACCTATTCCAGTGTCGCGATGATCGGGTCGCTACTGATCGGCGTGATTGGCAATGGTATTCTCCGCAATAAACGCATTTCAAGCGGTGGGCGAGGCGAAGAGTCCCCGCCAGCAGGACTTGTTGCCTCGTCCACGACCGGCAAGCTCGAGAACTTCGACGACATTGTCGATCAGGCTAAGGGAGACCACGAGCATCCCCATGATCACCACCAGAGGAAGGCAGATTCCGGAGATAGTCGGTTCAGGCGCGCCATGCGTTGGGCCTTTTGGGAATTGGGTGCCGACGTCAGCGTTGATTTGACGATCGGCTTGTCCGTGGCCGCCCTCGTACTCGCCTTTTTGCCGATCGAATTGACCGAGGCCTATCTTGGCACACGCAGCGTGTGGACGTTGTTGCTGGTCATCCTGATCGGCATTCCTGTTTACACATGTTCGGTCCCGACAATCCCGATCGTGTGGGCACTTTTCATGCGTGGTGCGATGCCTGGGGCCATGCTCGCCTACATGATCGCCGGTCCAGCGACGAATCTGGGCGAACTCAATGCAATCAGACGGAGCATGGGGCTGGGCACAGCGAGCTTCTACGCCGTCAGCCTAATCGTCATCGCACTTGCCGGTGGACTGATCGCCAACCACCTCGTCTTTGCCTCCTATGAATACAAGGCGACGATGATTGCTGAGAACGAGTTGCAGGTGCAGGAGTGCTGCGTGCCCATGATTTTCGGCAATCGTATCGAACGTAACAATCTTGGACAGATTGCAGCCAGTGTGCCGACCTGGCATTACCCTTTCATTCTCGTACTGCTGATTACGGTCGGTGTTGGGTTCTATCAGAGAGCTTTTTCGAGATTCCGAGGCGGCGATGACGGACACGTTCCTGCATCGCCCCGGCCTTCCGAGGAAGCGACCGCATGAGCCGCAAGACAACGATCACGGTGATCCTGACGTTGGCGATGATCACGGTCTGGAATTTCCAGCTTTTCATGGATTGGAAGAACGGGATCACGACTGTGAATCCGGCCTGGCGATCTTCGTCGATGCAGGAAGCCGTGGCGGTGTCGGCGACGGAGCCGAAGCTTTGGCAGGAGATCAAAAAGACCATCGTCGAGGAGGATCCCCAGACGGGCTTCGTTCCAAAGTTTGCCCCGACGATCCAAGCCGCTGAAGACAATCGTGTCGAGTTGCCAGGCGTTGGCTTTCTGTTGTCCTCGGGGCTTCACGAGGACGAGACCGGCGTCGAAAAAATCACCGAGTTTCTATTGTTGCCCAGTCACGGGGGTGTGGCGTGGTGTTGTGGCCTGGCACCGATTCCAAACCACGAGTTCAGCGTGTTGGTCGAGTGCGAGAACGTGACGGATCTGCCATCCAAGATTGATCCGCGGAGGAAAGCCTTTTTTGTCAGTGTCGAAGGGACGCTGCGTTTGCAGAAGGACAACAGCATCCAGGCACTCTACACGTTAGAAGACGTTGCCATCACGTTTCTGGCAATGGAAGACGTCGTGCCGCCAAACGTGATGAACCGGTGCCTGAATCAACCCATGTCGTCTCTGGTCAGCGATTCGACGAGTTCCAGCAGTGCAAACTCTCTCGTTCGTCCAGCCCGCAGCCAGTCCGTCGAGGGCTCTAAGCCAAAGCAAACGCTGTTTCCATGATCAGATTATCCAAGGATGCATGTGAAGCCGAAGCGGAGGTTCCGACTCCGGTTGTGATCGCGTTTCCGCCGGTGGTTGGGGCTGAAACGGCTAACAGCACAGATGTTCCGAAAGCGCAACAAGAACTGGCCATGTTGCACCGCGCCTTGACGCAGTGCGGTTTGGTCCAAAGTCATTCAAAGGAGAGGGAATAGCAGTTCAAATGGAGATACGCTTCTACAACACGCTGACCAATCAGGTCGAGCCATTCGAGCCAGTCAACGCGCCTCTGGTCAAGATGTACAGCTGCGGCCCGACCGTGTACGACTTCGCGCACGTCGGCAACTTTCGTTCTTTTCTGTTTGCCGACTTACTCCGCCGTTTTCTCGAAGCAATCGGTCTGGATGTGTGGCATGTGATGAACATCACCGACGTTGGCCACATGACTGACGATGCCGCGGTCGACGGGTTGGGCGAAGACAAGATGCAAGTGGCTGCTCGACGCCTGAAGGAAGACAAGAAGAGTGGCAAGGTGGCGAAGGGGGCGGTCGCCAATCCGGACGATCCCTACGAAGTCGCCGACTACTTTTCGCAAGCTTTCCTGGAAGACGGCCGCACCCTGGGCTTGAAGGTCTGTCACGAATATCCAGCACGCGTTCCAAAGGCAACAAGGTTCATCGACGAGATGCAGCAGGCGATTTCGAAGCTGATCGATCGTCAGCACGCCTACGTGGGAAGCGACGGTGTCGTGTACTACAGCGTCGAGTCGTTCCCGACGTACGGCAGGCTAAGTGGAAACACGCTCGAAGCCCTGCGTGTCGGTGCGGGTGGCCGCATCGACGAGAAGGACCAGAATGCCAAAAGGCACCCGGCTGATTTCATGCTCTGGAAACCCGATCCGACGCACATCATGAAATGGGACTCGCCTTGGGGCGCCGGATACCCGGGCTGGCATATCGAGTGTTCCGTCATGTCGATGCAAGTTCTCCAGACCGATGTGTTGGACATCCACACCGGTGGGGAGGACCTGATCTTTCCTCATCATGAATGTGAGATCGCTCAGTCTTGCGGGGTCACCGGCCAGGACCTTTTTGCAAGGTTTTGGATGCACGCCCGATTCCTACTAGTCGAGGGCGAAAAAATGTCCAAACGGACGGGGAACTTCTATACCGTCCGTGACATTCTCTCGGGTAAAGCGACCGGATCACCCGTTCATCCGGCGGTGCTGCGATTGGAACTGATCAAATCGCACTATCGTGCTCACACGAATTTCACCGCCAAGGGGTTAACGGATGCGGCCAACACCGTGCGGCGATTGACGGAGCTCGGCACGCGCTTGAGAGAAGAATGCGGAGACAGTCCTAAACAGATCGATGGCGTCTCACACCCGGTTATCAAGGCATTTCTGGACGCCTTAGCGAACGACTTGAACGTGAGTGAGGCCATGACCGTTGTCCATGCCTGGATCGCTTCACCGGGTGACGATGCGGCGGAAGCCTACGGCGTCCTCCTGGCGCTGGACCACGTGCTAGGTGTATGGGAACTGACCGGCGACGAAGACGCATCGCGGGAACCTGAGCAAGAGGTTGCTGACAGCTTGTGTGCGTTGATCGATGAGGCGCGACTCGCCCGTGACTTCTCAACCGCTGACGCGCATCGTCAGCGACTGATCGGGCTCGGCTATGAAGTCCGGTCGTCAGCTGAGGGCACATCAGCCAAGAAGAAATTTGCTTAGCCCAAAAAAATAGCGGATGAGTCGATGTATCCCAGGCCTTAGACATAGCCTCCCCGTCCACGAGTCACTTCAAGGAAATGAAAGCGTTTCAACAATATGTCAACCACATCACCCCCGACAGCCACCACCGCCTGGGACACCGCTTCCGTCTCACGGTTTGACAAAGGCGACGCGGATATCTTGGTACTGGATCGTCCTCCGGTCGCTGATCTGGAAGACCTCGTTGAAAAAGGCCGCGTCCACGAGTACCTCGCCCCCGTATCGCGGGGGAGAGTCGGGTTCGAGGTTCGGGGTGGTCTGGGCGAATTGCGTTTGAAATCGCGATTGTTTGCCGATGATGTGATTCAACTGGTCAGCTCCTTCTTTGATCAGTTTGGTCCTCAAGAGATTCGATTGAGAATGGAAATCACGCGCACCCAATCTTGCCCAAAATTCCACACCGACAACGTCCACGTGCGTTTGGTAACGACCTACCAAGGCCCAGCGACGGAATATCAGTTTGCTGGCGAGAACACGGTCCAATCGGCCTCGTTGAATGGTTTGGTGTTTCTAAAGGGGCATCGCCACCCGACGCACCGCGACTCAGTGCATCACCGATCACCCCCGGTACCGTTGGGGGAAAAGCGACTGTGCATTGCCATGGATTTCTAGGAGCAGCCCATGTCCACCGATTCCGCAATCCCCGTCACAGTGCTGACAGGTTTCCTGGGCTCAGGCAAAACCACGCTATTGAATCGAATCCTGTCGGAGAATCATGGCAAGCGGATTGCCGTGATCGAAAATGAATTCGGTGAGATTGGTGTCGACAATGACCTGGTGATCGCGACCGAAGAAGAAATCTT